>NZ_LFVW01000623.1:0-4330 GCF_001182915.1 Kitasatospora sp. MY 5-36 | reverse complement strand
CCCGGCCGGCACCACCGCCCCGGCCGTCCCGGCCGCGCACTGACGCCGCACCCCGCCCCCGGCGGGCCCTCCAGGGCCCGCCGGAGCGACGCGAAGGCCCCCTCCGGCTGCTGCCGGCGGGGGCCTTCCGCGTGGTGGGGACGGTTTACGGCTCGAACTTGTAGCCCAGGCCGCGGACGGTGACCAGGTAGCGCGGCGCGCCCGGGTCCGGCTCGATCTTGGCCCGCAGGCGCTTCACGTGGACGTCCAGGGTCTTGGTGTCGCCGACGTAGTCCGCGCCCCAGACCCGGTCGATCAGCTGCATCCGGGTGAGCACCCGGCCCGCGTTGCGCAGCAGCATCTCCAGCAGGTCGAACTCCTTGAGCGGCAGGTCGACCTTGGCGCCGTCCACGGTCACCACGTGGCGGTCCACGTCCATCCGGACCGGGCCCGCCTCCAGGGCGCCCGGGCCGCCGCCGTTGTCGCCCGCGCCGCCGTCCTCGCCGCGGCGGCGCAGCACCGCGCGGATCCGCGCGACCAGCTCGCGGGTGGAGTACGGCTTGGTGACGTAGTCGTCAGCGCCTATCTCCAGACCGACGACCTTGTCGATCTCGCTGTCCTTCGCGGTCACCATGATCACCGGGACGTTGGAACGCACCCGGAGCTGGCGGCAGACCTCGGTGCCGGGCAGGCCCGGCAGCATCAGGTCGAGCAGGACGAGGTCGGCGCCGTTCCGTTCGAACTGCTCCAGGGCGTCGGGGCCGGTGGCGGCCACGGCCACCTCGAAGCCCTCCTTGCGGAGCATGTACGAGAGGGCGTCGCTGAACGACTCCTCGTCCTCGACCACCAGTACTCGGGTCACGATCAGGCCTCCGGGGCAAGCTGCGGGGTTGTGTCTGACAGGTGTGGTGCCCGCTCCCCGGTGGGGAGCGAACGGTCCGTGCGGGGCGCGCGGGGAGCGCGGTCCGTCCGGTCCGTGGTGAGGGTTCGGGGTGCGGCGGCGGGGCCGCCGTCCGGCGTGTGGTCCGGCTCGTCGCCGAACTCGTCGTCGAACGCGTCGTCGGGCTCGTCCTCCGTGGGTGCCTGCCCGGCGGGCAGGCGGACGGTGAAGGTCGACCCCTGGCCCTCGACGCTCCACACCGAGACGGTGCCGCCATGCGAGGCCGCGACGTGCTTGACGATGGACAGGCCCAGGCCGGTGCCGCCGGTCGCCCGGGAGCGGGCGGGGTCGACGCGGTAGAACCGCTCGAAGACCCGCTCGCGGTCCTTCTCGGAGATGCCGATGCCCTGGTCGGTGACCGAGATCTCGATGAGCTCGCCGTCCGCCTCCCCGAGCGCCGCGGCGCTGGAGATCCGCCGGGTGGCGATGGCCACCCGGGTGCGGGGCGGGCTGTAGTTGACGGCGTTCTCGACCAGGTTGCCGAGCGCGGCGGCGAGCTGGCCGCGATTGCCGTGCAGGTAGAGGCCGGCGATGCCGCCCGCCGCGATCAGGATCTGCTTGGCGGCGGCCTGCTGGCGGCAGCGGTCGATCGCCTCGGCGATCAGCTCGTCCACCGCGACCGGCTCCGGGTCGATCATCAGCCGGTCGTCCTGGACCCGGGAGAGGTCGATGATCTCCTGGACCAGGCTGGCCAGCCGGGCCGCCTCGACCTGCATCCGGCCGGCGAAGCGCTGCACCGCCTCCGGGTCGTCGGACGCGTCCACGACCGCCTCGGAGAGCAGCGACAGGGCGCCGACCGGGGTCTTGAGCTCGTGGCTGACGTTGGCCACGAAGTCCCGGCGGACGGCCTCCACCCGGCGGCGCTCGGTCTGGTCCTCGACCAGCACCAGCACCAGCCGGGAGCCCAGCGGGGCGACCCGGACGGAGACCGCGAGCGGCTCGGCCGCGCGGGCCGCGCCCGGCCGGGGCACCTCCAGCTCGACCTGGCGGATCTCGCCGTCCCGGCGGGTGGAACGGGCCAGCGCGAGCATCTGGTCCACCGCGACGGCACCGCCGCGCACCAGGCCCATCGCGTACGCCGCCGAACTGGCCTTGACCACCTCGTCGCCCTCGCCCAGCACGATCGCGCAGGAGCGGAGCACGGAGAGCACGGTGTCGACCCCGGGCGGCAGCGGCGGCTCGGGGTTGCCGGTACCCAGTGACTGGTACCGGCCGGGGTTCCTGCCGCCGGTTGCGCTGTACCTGCCCTTGGCCTGCTCGCGCTCGCTCCAGCGGAAGGCGATGGAGGCGGTGAGGCCGACACCGAGCCCGGCTATGGCACAGGCAGCGGCGGCGGCCACGTTCACGTCCATGTGGCCAGCGTAAGCGCACGGCCAGGCCAGTCCCCAAGCACCCGATCAAGGCATCGACCACGCGTTGCCGAGAATTCACCTTCAAGTAGCCGCCGATTCACCGGAGCGGCCGTGCACCGTCGCCCAGGCGGCCGAAAGTTGGCCAGGCAGCCCGTGTGGGAGAGATCGGTGTGCCGAACAGCGGCCACCGGCTCGGGTGTGCGCGTACGATGCGCGCCACCAGCAGCGGTCACCCGGACACCGGAACGACGGTCGGACGGGCTGACCGGTCGGCACCGCCACCGACACAGCTACTGAGGAGAGAACATGCGCGACGCGTACCACGAGGAACTCGATGCGATCGGCGACAGCCTGGTCGAGATGGCCCGGCTGGTCGGCTCTGCCATGGGCCGCGCCACCACCGCCCTCCTCGACGCGGACCTCGCCCTGGCGGAGGGCGTGATCGCCGCCGACGAGAAGGTCAACGAGCTCCACCACGACCTGGAGAACCGGGCCATCGACCTCCTCGCCCGCCAGCAGCCGGTCGCCACCGACCTGCGCATCGTCGTCACCTCGCTGCGGATGAGCGCCGACCTCGAGCGCTGCGGCGACCTCGCCCGGCACGTCGCCAAGGTCGCGCGGATGCGCTACCCCGACACCGCCGTGCCGAGCGACCTGCACTCCACCGTCCTGGAGATGGGCCAGCTCGCCCAGCGCCTGGTGGCCAAGGCCGGCCTGGTCATCGCCACCAAGGACGTCGACAAGGCGCTGGAGATGGAGCAGGACGACGATGCGATCGACACCCTGCACCGCGAGCTGCTGTCGCACCTGATCGACGAGCGCTGGCACCACGGGATCGAGACCGCCGTCGACATCACCCTGGTCGGCCGCTACTACGAGCGCTTCGCGGACCACGCGGTGTCGGTCGCCAAGCGCGTGGTGTACCTGGTGACGGGCGAGCACGTGGCCGAGTTCGTGGCCGCCACCGAGGCCGCCGAGGCCGCGCCGGTCGACTGACCTCCGGTCCGGGCGGTGCTTCCTGGCCGCTCCCGGCTCACCCCCCGGGGCGAGTAAACCTGCGACGAGGGTGGTGCGGGCGCACGGCACTCCGTGCGCCCCACCACCGCGCGCCCGTTGACGCTCCGTCCATTCGGCGGCTTCACTCGACGTTGGGGGCACAGGACTGTGCCCGTCACAAGGAGGGAAGCTCGATGAAGGCCCACCCGACCCGACCGGCATCCGCCCACTCCACCGTCGAGCCACCCGCCCCGAAGCTGCTCCCCGTCCTCGCCGCCGGCTGCGGCTGCGGCCCGGGCTGCGGCTGCGGCTGCCAGTCCGGCGCGCCCTGCCAGTGCGGCGGTGCCGACGGCGGCTGCTGCGGCGGCCACTGAGCGCGCCGCCGTCCGAGGAGTCCCCGAGGTGCACGGTCTTCCGGCGGCCGTGCACCTCGTTCGCGTCCGGGTCCGTGTCCGCGTCGGACCGGGCGTCGGGACCGGACGTCAGAACGCGACGTCGGTGCAGGAGTAGAAGGCGTTCCCGGTGTCGGAGATCGTCCAGACCGCGACGACCACTTGGTGGCCGGTGCGCCCACCCGGGATGGTCGCGGTGTGGCTGAGCGTGCTCGGCACCTGCTGCCCGCCGTACGGGACGGTCAGGAAGGGCGTAAGGTCCAGGTTGGCCCGGGTGACCGGCTGGCTCGCGTCGTAGCCCGGCTTGGTCATGTAGTACCGGAAGTCGGTGGTCGCGTGCCGGGCGGTGAACTTCCAGGTGAAGGTGAGCTGCCCGCCCGCCGTCACCGGCGTGGTCGGCCAGGCACCCGCGTGCGGGTCGTCCAGCTCGGCGAAGCGCGCGTTGCCGCCGGCGCAGATGGTGCCGTCCGAGGGGCCGAGGGCCGGGAAGCCCTTGGGGCCCTCGACGCTCTGCGGCTCCCACTGGATGTCACCGCAGTCCCACGGGACGCCGTCCACGTGGGTGTCGCAGAGCGCGGCCCGGCTGGGCGGGGTCGTGATCCAGCCGTGGGACGCGGCCGGGAAGGCGAGGGTCAGCGGGATCGCCAGCGCGGCGACGGCCGCCCCGACGA
>NZ_LFVW01000622.1:0-2427 GCF_001182915.1 Kitasatospora sp. MY 5-36 | reverse complement strand
TGGATGGAGTGTGCGCCGGGGGCACAGACGCGCGCGCGTGGGGGTGCGGCGGCCCGGACGGGGAGATCCTGGCATGCCTGCGCCAGTCCGGTGCCCTCACGGTAGGAGCCGCCGACTGCGGCCGTCAATGGTCTGAACCATTTTCCCACCTACCCAACTCCCCCACCAGGCAAGCTGGTTGACCCCGAACCGACCGAAAACGAACGAAGGCCCCGCCGCCCGGTCGGACCGGGTGACGGGGCCGTAGCGGCAAGCGGCCTACTTCTTGCCCTGGTTCTTGACCGCCTCGATGGCGGCCGCGGCGGCGTCCGGGTCGAGGTAGCGGCCGCCCGGGGTGACGGGCTTGAAGTCGGCGTCCAGCTCGTAGACCAGCGGGATGCCGGTCGGGATGTTCAGGCCGGCGATGGCCTCGTCGGAGATGCCGTCGAGGTGCTTGACCAGCGCGCGCAGGCTGTTGCCGTGGGCGGTGACCAGGACGGTCCGGCCGGCGGCGAGGTCCGGGACGATGGCGTCGTACCAGTACGGCAGCATCCGGTCGACGACGTCCTTCAGGCACTCGGTGCGCGGACGCAGCTCGCTCGGGATGTCGGCGTAGCGCGCGTCACCGGCCTGCGAGTACTCGGCGTCGTCGGCCAGCACCGGCGGCGGGGTGTCGTACGAGCGGCGCCACAGCTGGAACTGCTCCTCGCCGAACTCGGCCAGGGTCTGGGCCTTGTCCTTGCCCTGGAGCGCGCCGTAGTGGCGCTCGTTCAGCCGCCAGCTGCGGCTGACCGGGATCCAGTGCCGGTCGGCCTTGTCCAGGGCGATCTGGGAGGTGCGGATGGCGCGGCGCAGCAGCGAGGTGTGCAGCACGTCGGGGAGCAGACCCTCGGCGGCCAGGAGCTCGCCACCGCGGGCGGCCTCCTTCTCGCCCTTCTCGTTGAGGTCGACATCGACCCAACCGGTGAACAGGTTCTTCTGGTTCCACTGGCTCTCGCCGTGGCGGAGCAGGATGAGTCGGTACGTCGTGTCAGCCATGGCCCCCAGCTTAGTGGGGGGTCGGAAAACCCCTGGTGGGGACCTTCGGCCGATGTGTAATGTGTGCCCCGCGCATCTGACACTTACATGCGTCGGCTGACCGGGCCTGCCGCACCGTTCGGCGGACGCCTGCCCACGGGAGCCCCCACATGCTCGTCGCCCTGGTCGCCAACCCCCGGATCCGAAGACTCGTACAGGAGACCGTGGGCGGGCTGCCGCGACAGTTCTGGTGGCTCTGGGTGAGCACGCTGGTGAACAAGCTCGGCGCTTTCGTCGTCACCTTCCTGGCGCTGTATCTGACCGTCGACCGGGGGTACTCGGCCTCCTACGCGGGCCTGGTGGCCTCGCTGTTCGGCCTCGGTTCGGCCGTCGCGGCGATCCTCGCGGGCGTGCTGGCCGACCGGATCGGGCGCCGGCCCACCCTGCTCGCCGCCCAGCTCGGCACCGCGCTGTTCACCGCCGTGCTCGGCTTCGCGGACGGCCAGGTGGCGATCGCCGTGGTGGCCTTCCTGGTGGGCCTGTGCAACAACGCCACCCGGCCGCCCACCTCGGCGATCATCGCCGACCTGGTGCCGGCCGAGGACCGGGTCCGCGCGTACTCGCTGAACTACTGGGCGATCAACATCGGCTTCGGCCTCTCGGCGGCCGTGGCGGGCCTGATCGCCACCCACGGCTACCTCACGCTCTTCCTGCTGGACGCGTTCTCCACCCTGGTCTGCGCGGTGGTGATCTTCATCCGGATCCCGGAGACCAGGCCGCAGGCCGCGCCCGGCCGGGCGGACGGCTCCGCCGAACCGCCGGTCAGCCTGCTCTCGGTGTTCCGGGACGCCCCGTTCATGGCGCTGGTCGGGCTCACCCTGCTGCTCGCGCTGGTCTTCCAGCAGGGCAGCACCACGCTGGCCGTGGACATGGGCGCCTCCGGCATCACCTCCACCGAGTACGGCCTGGTCATCGGCCTGAACGGGCTGCTGATCGTGGTCCTGCAGATCCCGCTGACCCGCTGGATGGAGGGCCGCTCACGCACCGGACTGCTGATCACCAGCTGCCTGCTCACCGGCTGGGGCTTCGGGCTGGCCGCGCTGGCCGGGTCCTCGGCCTGGCTGTTCGCGCTCTCGGTGGCCGTCTGGACGGTCGGCGAGATCCTCAACACGCCGGTGATGATGGGCCTGGTCGCCGAGCTGGCGCCGACCCACGGGCGCGGCCGCTACCAGGGCGTGCACAGCCTCTCCTGGTCGCTCGCCTCGTTCCTCGGCCCGGCGGGCGGCGGGCTGCTGCTCCAGCACGCGGGGCCGGCGGTGCTCTGGACGGCCTGCGGGGCGGTCGGGACGGTCACCGCGCTCGGGTACGTGGTGCTGGCCCGCCGGACCGGCGCGGCCGGGCGCCGTCGGCCCGTGGCCACGGAGGTCCCGG
>NZ_LFVW01000061.1:0-29631 GCF_001182915.1 Kitasatospora sp. MY 5-36 | reverse complement strand
TCGGGCGGTACCGCCAAACAGCTCGCCGGACTCGCCACCGCCCCCGTACGCCGCCCCGCCCTGCACGTCCACCTCGGCGCCCCGCTCCACCTGCCCGGCGACATCCCCGAGGCCACCGCCGCCGCCCACCGGGCCGTCACCGTCGCCTGGCGCACGGCGCAGCGGCGGTGCGGCGGGCGGGGGAGGTCACGGATCACGTAATCCGTGACAACTCCACTCCGGGCAAGGGCAGTCCGAGCACCCAGTAACGTTACTGGGTGCTCGGACCGCCCCCGCCCGGTCAGCTCCGGGGAGAGGCCTCCAGCCGGTCCGCGGACCACAGGACAGCGGCCAGTGCCACCAACACCGGGACGGCCAGGAGGCCGACGCAGATCGCCCCGGCCTGGGGCGCGCCCATCCCGGCCCGGACGAGACGCCACCCGAGGCCCAGGTCGACCGCCGTCGCCAGGCTGCTGAGACCGCCGGCGGTCACCCGCAGGTGCAGCCGCCGGGACCGGGACGGGGTCGGTGCGGGTGTTTCCTGTGAGAGCATGGCAATGCCTTCCGGATCGGATAACGGATTTCGAACCCGATGAGGCATACGGGCGCCGTTCCGGCGAGGGAGCGGCGCCCATTTCATGCCCGTCTGCGGGTCCGGTGACGAGGATACCCACGCTCGGGCAGGGTGTGGACCGCCTCCTGATTCCGAAGCGACGGTCCTGTGCGGGCCGTTGGAGTAGTGCAGATTGATATAAATTATTGCTGATCTCCGCAGGTCAGAGCCATGGTTTCGTCTACGGAGCACACATCTCCACCTGCGAATTCGTGAAATCGCCGCAGAAAGAAGCGCACCACATTTCGACGCCGTTCCAGCCCGCAAGTCCGAACTTTGCGGGACGGGCCGCTCTCGTGGGCACTTTTGGATGGCATGCCGACAATGCCTGCCGCCGCTGGGTGGTTGGCATCCGGTCGATCCGGAAAAAAATTCCACCGATCCTTCGACCCGGCCCCGCCCGCCGCGCCACCACCTCGCCGCAGCCCTGGAGGTCGCGCCGGACCAAGCCGCGACGTCCGAACTCCTCGACCAGTACGACCAGTACGACCAGTTCGCCTCCGGCCGACAGCAGGCCGGGCCGTTGCCATCCCTACACTGACGGGATCGGGCTCCAGGAGTCCAGCAGGTTCCGGAGGCGTTCGCGGTGGTCCGCGATCGACCCTTCCGGCAGGTCGATCGGAACCCGTACGGTGACCATCGAGCCCGACTCGTCCTCGACAACCACCTCGGGGCACCCGCGCTCACCGGTGAGCTGGATGAAGACGGACGGTCCGTTGTCCATCTCCATCCACTCGATGTCCTGGCCGGCATCGAGCCTGTCCAGGGCCAGGCCCCACTCCTCCAACTTCGAGGCCGACAGCACCAGGTCGATGCGCCCACTCACGAAGGGCGTCGCCACGGCGATCTCGGCGGCAAGCCCGCCGGACCATCGCGGGTGCCGACCCAGGACCGTGATGCCGACGCCGTTGCCCTCATCGTCAGCGAGAACGACAAGATCCATCGGAGTCACCTCGGCCATGACTCTCCCTCCTTCAACCGGCACGAGAGGGCATCGTGGCTCACCCGTCACGCTCGAGGCCAGCGCATTCCGGCCGGAGCGGTCCCGACCGGCTCGGGGAGCCGGGGGCAGACCCGTCGGCCCGGGTGATCCCTTCGTCGTGCCGCGAACTACGCTGGCCGGCATGGACTGGCTCGATCGGGTGGCGCGGCTGAGGCGCTGGACGAAGGGCGGCGAGCGTGCGCCGCACAAGCCGCTGCTGCTGCTCTACGCGCTCGGCGGCTACCAGCGGGACGCCGGCGGCGAACTGCGGTACAGCGCGGTCGAGGAGGAGCTGAAGCGGCTGCTCGTCGAGTACGGCCCGCCGCGTCCGACGACCCCCGCCTACCCGTTCCACCACCTGGTCAGCGACGGGGTGTGGGAGGTCCGCACCGACCAGGGGCCGGGGAGCCCCGGCAGCGGGGTCGGGGTCCTCCGGTCGAGCGGGGCCGCCGGCAGGCTCGCGCCCGCGCTGCGGGCCGCGCTCGGCGAGGAGCCGGCCCTGCTGGGCCGGATGGCCCGGGTGCTGCTGGACGCCCACTTCCCGACGTCCCTGCACGCCGACCTCTGCGAGGCGGTCGGCCTCGACCTGGAGCGGGCCGAGACCGGGGCCGTGGGCGGGCCCGAGGCCGCGGCCCGGCGTCAGCGCGACCGGCGGATGCGTGAACTGA
This sequence comes from Kitasatospora sp. MY 5-36, assembly GCF_001182915.1. NCBI lineage: Bacteria > Bacillati > Actinomycetota > Actinomycetes > Kitasatosporales > Streptomycetaceae > Kitasatospora > Kitasatospora sp. MY 5-36. The sequence goes on along the minus strand of NZ_LFVW01000061.1, from coordinate 27,389 downwards.
TACTCACCGCCTACGAGTTCCAGTGCGCCTTCTGCGGCTACGACGGCGCCCTCGGGGCGAGCCCGGTCGGACTGGAGGCCGCGCACGTGCGCTGGTGGTCGCACGACGGGCCGGACGAGGTCGACAACGGCCTGTGCCTGTGCTCACTGCACCACAAGCTCTTCGACAAGGGCGTGTTGGGCCTCGGGGAGGGCCATCGCATCCTGGTCTCCGACCGCTTCGTCGGCCGCAGCGAGGCCAGCCGCCGCCACGTGCTCGCACTCTCCGGCCGCCCGCTCATCGGCCCCCAGCCCGGCCGCCCCCCGGTCGCCGACCGCCACCGGCAGTGGCACACGCGCCAGGTGTTCCACGGCGTCCCGCGCCGGCCCGCGGAGCAGGGGGCCTTGGTCTAGTCGTACTGACCGGGAAGGTTCGCCGGATCGGCGGTTCGAGCGGTTGGATGTCCGGAGACGTCCGATGCGACCGTTGGGGGTGTGGTGGCTGAGCCTGTCCGTGTGCGCAGGTCGACCGACCAGGAGGGAGCGCGTCAGGCCCTCACACCACGCGCGATTCGGTACAGCACGTTCGGGCGCAGTGGCCCTTCGGGCGCGGTGGGGTCGTCGAAATCGTCAGCCGGGTCACGGGTCATGCCGATCCGGCGCATCACTGCTTGGGAACGGATGTTGGTGGCGGTCGTCACTGCAAGAATTTCGGGGAGTTCAAGCGTTTCGAAGCCGAAGGCAAGACCAGCCAGGGCGGCCTCGGTGGCGTAACCCTGGCCCCAGGCCGAGCGAGCGAGCCTCCAACCGATCTCTACCCCCGTGAACGGCATGTCATCATCCACCTGGTCCAAGCCCGCGAAGCCGATGAACTCGCCCGTGGCCTGCACTTGAACTGCCCACCATCCGTAGCCTCGCCGGTCGAACTCGGCCTGGAACCGCGCCACGGAGGCATCGCTCCGTTCACGGGTGAGCAGGTCGCCCAAGTGCTCCCGAACCTCAGGATCGGCATTCATAGCCGCCCACGGTTCAAGGTCGGAGTCTTGCCATCGACGGAGCACGAGGCGATCGGTACGCAGTTCAGCCATGCTGCCCAGCCAACGTGAGCGCCGCCCCCAAGGCAATCCATTTTCTCCGGGACCGCTACCGCCGCTCAGGAGGGGACTGCTCGGCCGGCTCCAGGACTGGCGAAGCGACCACCGCCCCGGCGGGCATCCCGCTGGTCGGATCCTCGGTCACCACAGACAACCAACGGCCGGTTCAGCGGGTCGGCATGCCTCCGTGCGGACTGTTGACCACCAGCGGCAGGGAACCCTCGGCAAGGTAGAAGTGCCCGGGAAAGTAGTCGATGTGGAGGTGGCCGCCGTCCTCGGCGGAGGCCATGCCGCGCAGGTTGTCCGCGAGTACCGCCCGGCCGGCGGAGTCACCGCTGATCACGAGGAACTGCCGCTCGGAGTCCAGATGGACAAGGACACCGGGGCCGGCGGTCCCCTTCACCTCGATCCCCGCTAGGGCGTCGGTGGCCGGTGAGGGGGTCGAGATGAGAAGCCCCTTGCCCTCGGCCACCGCGTCCGCCAGACGGTTCAGCTCCTCCGCCGACGCCGTCAGATCCACTTCGCCGTACACGGGGTCGCTGACGAGTCTCACGCGGTCGGCACTCCTTCACGATCGGAATCCCTGATGCTACTGAACCTGGGCGGGTGAGGTCGGGGGGCGCCGAGTGTGCCGGTGCCCCGGACTGTTCCGCGGGCGGCTGCCACGCCAGGATGAGCGCATGACCGAGAGTGAAGCGGACCTGCCGGCGCTGCTGCGCGAGCTCGATGATCCGGAGTGGCTGGAGTGGCCGCAGCGCTACGACCGTCGCGGGACCGCGGTTCGCTTCGGTGCTCTGGTGGCTCGACTCGAAGGCGACTTCGCTGCTCCCTGCCCGGCCGAGCAGGACGCCCAGGACTCCAGCGAGTACGGACGCGTCGTCGTTCCCGGGGACGCGACCGTCTGCGGAACCCGGATCGTCGTCTGCGTCAGCAAGTTCGGCTCACTGGCGCTGGTCTGCGCCGACAACCCGGGCGTCTTCCTCGGGACGGAGGAAGCCCAGGCCGAGGGCGAGCTGGACGGCGCGGACCTCGCCAGGGTCAATCGGGCGCTGGTCGAACTCGGCTATGTCGTGGTGGCCGAGGAACTACTGGAGAGCGACTACGACGGGCCGAGCCGACTGCCCTCGTACATTCAGCGGCCCACCTGGTCGGACCGCTTCTTCGGCTACTTCTGACGACCGCGATCGAGACCCGGTGCAGCACCGCGTTGATCCTGAGAGGGTCTTGATCGCCCCCGGCGGGGGTGGGGGCGCGATCGGCTGGGCGCGGTCCGGTTTCAGTCGTGGACGAGTACGGTCGTGTAGTCGGCCAGGGCGGTGTTGATCTCGGCTGGGTCGAACGCGGCGGGGTCGAACTGGTCGGCCGAGTCGAGGCCGAGCCATTCGAGTCGTTCCTCGTGTTCTTCGTGGCCGGGGTCGGTGAGAACCTCGACGAGGTACTCGTATCCCCAGATCCCGCCGCAGTCCTCGGGCGGGCCGGCCCGTCGGCCGGTGAGGCAGTGAGGGTAGGAGACACCGGGTTCGGCGTCTCCTACGGCCTCGACGAGGATGTCGTGCTCCCAGTTGTCGCCGAAGTCGTAGATGTAGCGGAACCGCGTGCCGACGCCGGGGGCGATCTGGTCGAGGCGCATCGCCGTCGCGTCGCGGATCCCCAGGTCCCGATCGGTGACGCCGTACCGTTCCCGCCCGGTCTCGAAGGCCCACATGTGGTAGTCCTCCCAGCCGAACGCGGCCTGGACCAGGTCGTGCAGCCGCCGCAGATCCGTGCCCGACGGCACCTGAAGGCGACGCCAGATCGGGGGCTCGGAGCCGGACAGGGTGACCTTGATCGTGTGGACGGACGTTCCCGGGGCGGTCCGGGAACGGGTGGGCGGCTTCACGCGCCTGGTGTTCGACATGGCCGCCATCCTGCCAGCGGCACCGGTTCCCGTACGGGCGTCGGCCGTCGGCTCACCCGCCCGCGTGACGATGCGCTGCACTGGCTGAAGACTGGCTGAAGCACGTCCGAGCGGTTGTCGTTCTCACAGCGCGAACGGGCGGTGGGCCAGGGCCAGTTCGACGACCTCGGCCGCTGTCGGCTCCGGCCCGTCGGCCGAGTAGATCAAGTCGCTGACGTAGCCACTCGGACAGCCAAGGCCCCTGTCCAGGGCCTCCAGCGTGCGGTCGATCTCGGCGTCGTTGTAGCAGTCCCCATCCATGATCTTCTGCACCATCGCAATGGCCGACTCATGAGTCATCACTGCTTCAGCCACCCCCTCCAGGATGAGGGGAGTCTAGTGAGTCACGTGATCAACCGGGCAAGTCCTAGCCGGGGAAGAGCCGCCCGAGGTGGTAGCGCAGGACGGTGGTGGCGGCCTCCGCCGTTCGCTGGCCAAGCAGGACGCTGAGGCCGAGGCCGGCGGAGACGGCGAGGAGGACGACGGCCTCCTGGCGGGGGTCCAGCTGCGGGTCGGCGGTTCCGGCCTGTTGGGCGGCGGTCAGCTGGGCGGTGAGGAAGGTCTCCATCTCGTTGGGCGCGGCGAGGAACTGGGGCCCGCCGAGGGCCGGATCGGTGACGGAGAGCACCGCGTACTCGGTGTGGATGAGGTGGAAGGCCCGGCTCTCCTCGTCGGTGGGGACGGCTTCGAGCAGGACGGCTTCGATGATGCCGTGCGGGTCGGTGGCGCCGATCGCGCGGACGCGCCGCTGGACGCGTTCGCCCATGCGGGCCGTCAGCCGGGTCATGGCGGCGAGCAGCAACTGCTCCTTGGTGTCGAAGTAGTACTGCACGAGGCGGACCGAGACGCCGGCCTCGATGGCCACCGACCGCATGGTGACGGAGTGTAGGCCGCTGTTCGCCGCCGAGCGGAGCAGGGCGTCGATGATGTGGGCCCGCCGCTCCTCGTGATCCACCAGCTTCGGCATCGGGTTCCTTCCGGATCTTTTTGTGGTACAACCATACCATCAAACAGGGAGGGATCATGACCAGGACCAGCGTCGGACACTTCGTCAGCGAGCCGGCTCGGGCGAAGTTCCTTGAGGCGTACGACCGGGCGATGGAACTCTGGCCGGGCCCGCGCCGGGAACTCGACGTCGAGACCGCGTACGGAAGCGTCCACGTCCACCGCCACGGCGCGACGACCGGCGAGCCGATCGTGCTGCTGCACGGTCACGCCGGGCACCCGTCCAACTGGTACCCGCAGATCGCGGCGCTCGGCGAGCGGCACCCCGTCTACGCGATCGACACCCTGGACGACCCGGGCCGCAGCGTGCAACGCGCCGTCGCGGCCGGGTCGGAGGAGAACGCGGCCTGGCTCGGGGAGGTGCTGGCCGGCCTCGGGCTGGAGCGGGTCCACCTGGTCGGGGTGTCGTACGGCGGCTGGCTGGCGCTCAACCAGGCGATCCACGCGCCCGAGCGGCTGGCCTCGGTCACGCCGCTCGACCCGGGCGGGATCGAGAAGGTCCCCGCGCGGTTCTACGCCCACATGGTCGGCGGCCTGTTCGGCATGCTCGCCCCGCGCCCGCTCCGCCCGGCCGTCGGCCGGCTGCTGGCCAACCCGGCACTGAGCGCGCCGCGCGAGATGATCGCACCGCTGATGCTCGCCATGCGGAGCTACAAGCCGGGCGGCCGCCCGCCGGCCCGGCCGTTCACGGACGAGGAGTTGGCGTCGATCGAGTTGCCGGTGCTCGTCCTGGTCGGCAGGCGCAGTGCGCTGCTGCGGCCGCGCCAGGTGGTGGAGCGGGTCACCCGCCTGATCCCCGGCGTGCGGGCGGAGATCGTCGAGAAGGCCGGACACGGACTCAACCTGGAGCGGCCCGAGTTGGTCAACGAGCGCCTGCTGGCCTTCGTCGAGCGCGGGTAGGGGGAGGTTCAGGCTGCGGCGGCGCGGCTCACGGTGGCGGCCTCCGGCGGGGAGAGCCAGATCAGTCGGGCGGTGATGCCCGGCCGCCTGGAGAAGTGGCGCACGGCCCGCTCGGGCGAGGGGAGGGTCATCCGCGTCCGCCCATCGATACTGATCACGTGGCTCCGGCCGTCCGAGTCGGCGAGCCCCCAGGCCGCGACCCACCCGTCAGCGTCGTTGCCGCACACCTGGACGACGGCGAACAGCCGGGGCGCGGTGTCGAGCACGAGCCCGCACAGCTCCTGCTCGAAGGTCGGTTCGACCGGCGGGCGGAGCGTGGTCGGGCGGGAGTTTGGCGAGGGCGTAGTGCTCATGGAAGTCTCCTGCCTCAAGGCATGGGGGATCCGGCGGCCAGGTACCTTCGGTACCTGATCCGTGTCATACGGTAGCGCTGGAGTGGCATACTTTCCATGAAGTCCGTTGAAGACTTGCCATTTCACTCCAGGCAGTGAACGAGAGGATCGCGATGCCACCGAGCGACGCCCCGACCTTGCGGCAGCAGCGCCTCGGGTTCGAACTGCGCAAGCTCCGTGAGAACGCTGGGCTCAGCTCAACTGCCGCCGCCACTCGGGTGGGAGTGAGCCAGGCCCACATGAGTCGAATCGAGGCGGGCCGCTACGCGGTGAGCGCGGAGCGGGTCCGCGCGTTCGCTCGCGCGTACACCTGCACGGACCAGGACCTGGTCGACGCTCTCGCCGGCATGACTGGACGGCGGGTTCGGGGATGGTGGGAGGAGTATCGCGACATCCTGCCGCCAAGCATGCTCGACCTTGCCGAGACGGAACACCACGCCACGGCGATGCGCATCGCCTCGGTGATCCACATTCCGGGTCTACTCCAGACTGCGGACCAGGCGCGTGTGCTCGCCAGAAACGTCGTACCGCCTCCGGCACCACACGAGCTGGAGCATCGGGTGTCGTACCGAATCAAGCGGCAGGTCGTTCTCTACGGCCGGCAGGCGATCCCACTCACGGCGATCGTCCATGAGGCGGCCCTGCGGATGGGTTTCGGTGGGCCCGCTGTAGCTCGTGCACAGCTCAGGCAGCTGATCGAGGCGAGCACGCGCGAGAACGTCTCGGTCCTCGTGATCCCCTTCGGCGCGGGCACGTTCCCCGGCTCTGGGCAGTCCATCGTCTACTGCTCCGCTGCCGTGCCCCAACTCGACACCGTGCAGCTCGACACGTATCACGGCTCTGAGTTCCTCGATGCCCATGCGCAACTGGTGAAGTACCAGAAGGTTCTGGACCTCATGGAAGCCTGCGCCCTGGGTCCTGCGAAGTCACGTGATCTCATTGCCCGCATCGAGAAGGACACCTGAGAGGAAGCGCGCATGGTAGCCCTCAGCTGGCAGAAGTCCAGCTATAGCTCCGAGTCGGCCAACTGCATCTACCTTGCCGTGGCCCCCGATGGCGTCATCAAGCTCCGCGAGAGCGATGACCCCGACACCGTCCTTACCGCTATGCCTGGCACGCTCCGTGCCTTCGTGTGCGGCGTCAAGGCCGGGGAGTTCGACCACCTGACGACGTGACCTGCGCGGAGTGCATCCTTCCGGCCCGTGCCCCAGGAGTTCTGGGGCACGGGCCGACGTCACTCCCCGAAGTGCGTGAGAAGTCGGTCAGGTCGACTTCTCACGCACACCATTGGGGCGAGGTCGGTCGGGTGGCCGACCGCAGCGCTGCGGCTGCCCGGGCCTCGTCGTAGTGCCGCAGGACGAGGTGGGCGAGGGCCGGGTGGGGGCTCAGCGCGCGAGGTAGATGGGCGAACACCCTCACAACGACCTCCGCGTTATCCCCTGGCGCCGGCAGCTACCCCAGCTCTGGCGCCGTGATCATCTACTTCAGTGGCGAGGTCGCGCGGTTGGACAGTGTCCAGGTCGATGGGGACCGATTCGAGTTCATTGACACCGAGCCGCAGCTGATCAAGTATCGAGCCGTGCTGGATCGGCTGGAGGCGAGTGCGCTCAAGCCCGACGCGTCCCGCGACCTGATCCGCCGTACCGCCCAGGGCATGTGAGACGGGAAGAATCATGGCCGTTCAGAGCTGGCAGAAGTCCTCGTTCAGCGGCGACACCGCCAACTGCATCTACGTCTCAGTAGTTGCCGACGCCACTGTCGGGATTCGTGAGAGCGATGACCCTGACACCGTCCTCTCCACTTCGCCCGGCGCGCTCGGCGCGCTCCTGTGCGGCGTCAAGGCCGGGGAGTTCGACCACCTGACGACGTGACTTGCGCGGTGTGCACCCTTCCGGCCCGTGCCCCAGGCGTCCTGGGGCACGGGCTGACGTCACTTCCCTTGCGTGCGTGAGAAGTCGGCCGGGTCGACTTCTCACGCACACCATCGGGCGGGGCCGGCCGCCCGGGCCTCGTCGTAGCGCCGCAGTACGAGGCGGGCGAGGGTCGGGTGGGGGCGGTTGGGACCGGCTGGGGGAGGGCTGCGGACGGGGCGCTGGGCTGTTGGTATGACGTTCGGACGGTTGGGCGCGCGGGTGGATCTCCGGCCGGTTAACGTCGGCCGCAATGCGTTCGTACGCCCATACGTCCTCAGACCGGAGGTTTCAGTGCAGCGGTGGATCATCCTGACGGTACTCACCTCGGCCCTCACCGGCCTCACCGGCGCCGCCGGGGCCGCCGTACCGGCCCGGGCCGACGAGCCGGTCCCCACCACCGTCACCCTCGGCGACGCCGTCATCGACCCCAAGCTCCCCGGCCGGGTCCGGGTGCAGGTCGAGTACCTCTGCTCGATCGCGGACGAGGCCCGCTCGCTCACCGTCTCCGTCGAACAGAAGGACCCGGAGGACAACACCGTCGTCGCCTTCGGCTCCAGCCGGACCGCGGAGGCGGACGTGATCTGCGACGGCACGCCGCAGACCCGGCAGGTCCTCGTCCAGTCCAAGACCACCAACTGGATCCCGGACGTCGACGCCATCCTGACCACCACCGTCTCCAACATCGGCGCCACCCCGTCGGCCGCCGCCGACTCCAAGCGGGCCAGGCTGCTCGCCACCCCCGCCTGATGCGGACCCTCCTCCGGGCCTCGGCTCTCCTGCTCGCCGCGGGCCCCGTACTGACCGGCTGCGTCAGCTCGTTCATGGTGCCGGGCCCGGAGGAGACCAGCAGTACCGTCGCGCCGCCGTCGCCATCCACGGCCCCGCCGTCGCCCAGCCCCTTCACGGGGACGGTGACGATCCGCGACTTCTCCTTCGAGCCCGCCGACTTCACCCTCGGCCCGGGCACGGCGGTCACCGTGACCAACACCGGCACCACCGCCCACACCCTCACCGCCCAGGACGGCACCTTCGACACCGGCCCGATCGCCCCGGGCGGCAGCGCGACGATCACCGCCCCCACACAGCCCGGCGGGTACTCGTACCTCTGTACGTTCCACCACTTCATGCGCGGGATTCTGACCGTGGCGTGAGGGGCTATTGCCCTACGCTCGTTCCCCTGCACATGGGGAGGGGACGAGGGATGGTGGACCACACTGCGAACACGGTGAACGGCCCGGTGCACGGGACGGTCGTGCAGGCCGGACACATCGGGGCTGTCTACGTGGGCGGGAGCCAGCCCCCGACGGTGCCGGACGGGGCCGGCGACTGGGTGCGGGCCGCTGCCGAGTCACGGGCCTGGAAGCACGTCCGGGAGGACCGGGACGCCGAGCCGTACCGGTGCGTCGCCCTGAAGGCCGTCGGTGAACTGGCCCGACTGCGGGACGAGACGGTGCTCGCCGAAGACCCGTGGCAGGACCCGGGGATCGCGGTGCGCTTCGCTTCACGGGTTGACTGGCTGCTCGGCGACGATCGGCTCGACCTCTACCCGGCCGAGGCCGCGCTCATGGCCGTCCTGCCGTTCCTCTACCGGGTCCGCTCGCTGCGCCTGGCCTCGGCGAGGTCCGCTGTCGGCCCGACCGATCTCGTACCTGTGCCCGAATCCGACGTCGACCGTGCGGGGTACGAGCGGTTCATCGAGTCCTACGACCTGCTCGTGGGCCGCACCCGAACCCGGCCCGCCTCTGCTGCCACGCTCGGTTGGTGGCTCTTCCATCGCTGGCTCGACCAGCACGAGGACCTCGCCGACCCCGAGGGCGTCCAGGAGATCATCGACCAGTTGCCGATGCTCGCCGACCTCGGCGAGACCTTCGCCCTCAAGCGCGTCTGCGCCCTGCTGCACGGTCTCCGTCGGGGCCCCGACGTCGGTAACCGCGACTACCTGGCCGGCCTCAGCGCGGACGACCACCTGCGGGCCCCGGGAGAACAGCATGTCCGGGAGCCCAGGTTGGCCCTGCTGCTCGCGCTGGCGTACGGGACGGCCATCGAGATGACGGCGCTACCCGAGATCGTGGCCGAACACCTCGGCATCCCGCACGAGGTCGACCTCACCGAGCTGCGTCGGACCTTGGACGATGCCGCGTGGGGTGGCTCCTACGACCTGCCGGTACTACGCGCCGAGTGCCATCACGAGGCCGTGGTCGAAGGCCTGCGCGAGTACACCGCCCGGGCGGACGAACTCCTCCACGCCGTCCGCCGCGTCCTCACGACGCACCCACTTCCCACCCGCCTCACCTCCGACGAAGCCGCCCCCGCCGCCGGTGCCTTCACCGGCTGGGCCCGCTTCCGCATGGACGAACGCCGGGTGCGCAGCCTGCTGATGGGCGTAGAGCTCTACCGCGACAGGGACTTGGCCGTCCGAGAGCTCTACCAGAACGCTCTCGATGCGTGCCGGTACGCGCGGGCCCGGGTGCAGTACCGGAAACAGTCCCGGACCTTCTTCATGGGCGAGTATTCCTACGAAGGCCTGATCGACTTTCGGCAGGGCGTGGACGAGGAGGGCCGCGCCTACCTGGAGTGCGTGGACAACGGCGTCGGCATGGGGGAGGAGGAGCTGAGGGGAGTCTTCTCCAAGGCCGGCGCCCGCTTCGCCGAGCAACTGGACTTCAAGCTAGAGCGTGCCGAGTGGCGGAAGGCCGACCCGCCCGTCGAGTTGCATCCCAATAGCCGTTTCGGCATCGGTGTGCTGAGCTACTTCATGCTCGCGGACGAGATCAGGGTCAGCACGTGCCGCATGAACGCTCGTTGCGAGTTGGGCCCGCAGCTGGAGGTCTCCATCTACGGTCCGAGCCATCTCTTCCGCATCGTCAGGCGATCGGATCAGGGCGAGAAGCCCGGTACCACGGTCCGTCTCTACCTGAGGGAGGACATCGACCTCGGGCAGTCCTGGTCGGCCGTCGACGTCCTCGAACGCCTCCTGGGGATCGCGGAGTTCCGGACGAAGGCGGTTCATGGCGAGCGAGATGTCGAGTGGGTGCCGAAGAAGCTGCGGACCAGGAAGGCGAGTCCGATGGAGGAGACCGGTCTCAACGCCTTTGGCACGATCGTCCCATGGGAGAACGCCCCCGATGGCGCACAGGTGATTTGGTGCGAGTACGGCGGGGCGCTGCTGGTGGACGGCCTTTTTGTTCAGCCCTCGACAGAAGGTGAAATCCTCGGGGCTGGAAGAAAGTTGAGCGGAGTGGTCGTGAACCTCTCCGGCACGTGGTCGCCGGGCAAGTTGTCCGTCGATCGCAGGCTCGTCATCGACGAGGTGTCCGACCGCGTTCGCCACCTGCTGGAGGGGGCGGCATCCGAACTGGCGGAAACCGACTCGACGTTGCTCAGTATGGAATGGCTGGACGGCGTGATGGAGAGCCATGTCGGCGTCGCCGACATCGTGGCCGCCCAGTGCATTCGGCGAGGTCGGACATTCGAATACTGCGGCTTCGAGTTCGACACTCGAAGCACAGGATGTCTTCCCCTGGATGTCGATCTCTTTCGGAGGTTGGGAATTCCGGCACCCGCAAGACGCCGTGGGCTGGTATCAGTGACCGGTACACCGGCCGACTCGGCGGTTCTCTGGAGACTGCTGGCGCACGACCGGCAGGATCAGCTGGGGCCACTTGCGGAGTTCTGGCCCGCGCTCGCGACTGCCGCTCGCGGACGGGTCGCCATGCCCTCGGATGAGCTTGCGATAGTGAACCACGAACGGAATAGGAGGGCTTGGAAGCACAATCACCACCGAGTGCCGGCTACGGTCACCGACTTGTTGGAGGAGGCGAGCCGGTCGGACCGCCCGGTGGTCGAGGTGGCCGCGAACTGGTCGGCAGAGGGAGCGGGCGTTCCCCAAGCGGTGCTTGACCTCGCGCTCGTCATCGAGTCCGATCCGGTGTTCCTCTGGGGCACCGAGGAAGGGCGAAGGCTTCGTGAGTGGCCGGAGCCAGGCGAGGCCATCGAACCCGGCTACTTGGCGAAGGCCAGTGCCGTACTGAGGGTATCCGTCGCCGAGGTCGCCGCGGCGATGGCAGCGCACGGACTCGATGCCGACTGCACGGGACTCCCAGACCGGCCATCGGATGACCTGGCGGTCATACTCAGCCGCTACCTTGACGGCACCTCTCCCTGGCTGAGCCGGTCGTGCACTGTTGCTGTGGCGCACGTGTTGCGCGTGGCGAGAGAGACGGAGACCGGCATCGACGAGGTGCTCGGGTCCTTCGCGAGGTTGGGCTTCCGTACTCCCCGGATGCCGGGAGACGCCTCGGTGGAGGATCTGGCCGTCTTCTGCGAGGGGCCCGGTTGGGGAGAGCCGACGGAGGTTCTCTTCCAGGACATGTTCGGTCCTCTGAGATCCGGTGGACACACCCTGGAGGAGGTGATCGGCCGGTACCGGGCGTACGGATCGCCGTTGTTCCTTCCAGGCCCGGCCGATCGCCTTGATTGGGAGTTGTTCCAGAGCAACGATGCGATGAGGTGGGGAGAGCTGACCGTGGGTGATGCGGTCCCGTACTCCCGTTTGATCATGGCGGCAGAACGCCTGTACAGGAGTCCGGAGGAGCTGGCGCACCACCTGAGGTCTCGGGGAGTGGTTGTGTCCGGCAACGGCCTGCCTCCTGGCCTGACGCACCGGCAGGTCTTGGACCTGGTCGAAGACATTGGTGATGATGTGGGTCTGGTAGCTACGGGCCGCTGGTTGGCGCCCCTCCTTCAAGTCTCGAACCGCACCGGCAGGCCAATCGCGCAACTCGTCGACTGGTACCGAGAGTGGGGCATCCCCGTACCCGACCTCGCCGAGCTGATCCGCGACGCTCTCGCCCGGGTGCCCATGGCCGACCCCTCCTGAGCACCGAATCCACCCGTGAACAGGGCTGCTGCAACGTGCCTCCTTGTTCTACAGTTCTGTAGAACATTACGCACGGCGATCGGGGACGAGCATGGACAGGCCGCTTCGGCTGCCGCAGCAGGATCGGGCGGACTTCGAGACGGAGCTCGGGCGGGCGCTCTCGGCGCCGGAGGTGCGGGCGGCGTTGCGGGTGAGTGGGGAGGAGGCCCGGGGGGTGGAGCGGTTGCGGCGGACGGCGCGGGAGAACGCGGAGTTCGTGCTGGCCGCGGCGGCGCCGGAGTACGAGCGGTACGCGGCGTTGCGGGCGGATGCCGATGCGGTGGCGCGGCTGCCGGTGGACGTGCCGGCCAGGGAGCGGGCGTCCGGGTGGTGGGGGGTGCTGGGGGTGGTGGTGCCGATCATCGCGGTGGGGGCGGCGGTGGTCTTCCTGCTGCTGGGTTCCGTGCTGGGGCTGGTCGAGGACATGGAGGTGCTGGCGCACGCGCTGGTGGACGCCGGGTGGGTGTCGGCCGGGGCGGGTGCGGTGAGTCTGCTGGTGGGCGGGCTGGGGTTGCTGGGGGCGGCCCGGGCGAGGGGGCCGGAGGCCGGGGAGGCGGCGGACGGGCCGGGGGAGCTGGTGCTGGCGCGGGATGCCTGGCGGTCGGCGCTGGCGGAGCGCGGGCTGGTGCCGTACCTGGTGGCGCAGGCGAGTGCGGCGCCTGGTCAGCGGCGCTGATCGAGTCTCGCCGTGCGGGCGGCGTCGACGAGGAGCTGGGCGGCGTCCGGCGGGATGGCCAGGCGGCGGGCGATCCAGGGGGCGGGGCGGCCGGCCCGGGCGAGCATCCAGGCGGAGTACAGGTGGCCGAGCTGGGGGGCGTTCTCGGCGAGCAGTATGGGGCGGACGGCCTCCATCGGAAAGCCTTCGAGGGCGCGGGCGCTGTACTCGCGGCCGTTGGGGCCGGGTGGGGGTAGCGGGAGTGGGCGGCGGAGGTCGATCCAGCGGCTGAGCAGGACCGCGCCGACCACCAGGAGGCCGGTGCCGGAGGCGCCGATCAGGATGCCGCCGATGACGGGGCGGTCGTCCTCCTCGGCCATGCCGAGGGCGATCTCCTCCAGGACGAGCAGGCCGAGCACGGTGAGCAGCACCGCGGCTTCGGCGGGGCGCGGGTGGGTCCGGGACGTCGTCATGCGGAACCTCTTCCTCGGCGGGGCGGCCGGGGGTTTCGGGCGGGCGCGGCGATTCACCTTCCGTACAACGGGCGGTGGGCGGCCCGGGGCACGCGTCACGGTTCAGGCGGTGAAATCGCGGATGAGAATTGACGGACCGTCAAGAAGGCGATGTGGACGGCTTGTTGGCCGATCGGGAAGGGCCGGCCGGGTGGGCCGTCTGGCGGAGGCTGCGACCGCACCTCCTTCCGGTCGGGCGCACCTGGGCGGTGCGTGCGTCGACGGGGCGAGGGGCCCGACCAGGGGTGGGCTTCGGGTCAGCATAGCCTGGGCATGCCAACTTCGACAGGCTTGTCGAAGTTGCGGAACCCGGGCTCGCGGTGGCGTGCCCGGAGGTGTCCGACCGGCTACTTTGAGTACGGAGCTCCGCTTCCACGGCCGGCCTTCGCGGCAGGGTTCCACAGCGCCGGGTACCACAGCCGGGTTCCGCGACCGGGTTCCACGGCGGTAGGGGAGGTCGGGGCCGATGGGGCTCACCAACCACAAGCTGCTGGCGCTGACGGCGCTGCTCGCGGTGTTCACGGTGCTCGGCACGCTGTGGGTCTGGCCCTGGCTGGCCGTTCGGAGCTGGCCCGCGATGTTCCTGCGGCTCGGCACCATCGCCGTCACCCAGCTGGCCCTGCTGGTCACGCTGGGGCTCGCCGTCAACGACTACTTCGTGTTCTACAGCAGCTGGTCCGACCTGCTGGGGCGCGAGCACGGCGCGGGGGTGATCCGGAGGACGGGCGGCGGTACGGGGACGGGCGGCGGTACGGCGGCGGGCGGCGGCACCGGTGCGGTCGCGGCCGGCGTGCAGGTGCTCGGCCCGGCGGAGATCACCGGCGCGGGGGCGGTCGGCCGCGATCCGGCCCGGATCGGGCGGCTCGACCGGGTGCGGCTGCCCGGGGCGACCACCGGGCTGAGCTCCGACGGCTACGTCTACCTGCCGCCGCAGTACTTCCAACCCGGCGGCGAGACGCGGCACTTCCCGGCCGTGCTGGTGCTGACCGGCTTCCCCGGCGACGCCGCCAACCTGGTCACCAAGCTGCGCTACCCGGCGGCCGAACTCGACCTGCTGCGCAAGGGGTCGATGCAGCCGACCGTCCTGGTGCTGATGCGGCCCTCGCCGACCATGCCCCGGGACAGCGAGTGCGAGGACATCCCGAACGGGCCGCAGGCGCAGCGCTACTTCACCACCGACGTGCCCGCCGACCTGCGGGCCTCCTACCGGGTGCTGGACGGCACCGGCAGCCTGGGCATCGTCGGCGACTCGACCGGCGGCTACTGCGCGGTCAAGCTGGGCATGGAGCACCCGCGGACCTTCCCGGCGGCCGTCTCGCTCTCCGGCTACTTCAAGGCGGCGGAGGACGTCACGACGGGCGACCTCTTCGCGGGCGACCCGCGGCGCCGCGCCGAGGCCGACCTCGACTGGCGCCTGGCCCACCTGCCGATGCCGCCCCTGGCGGTGCTGCTCGCGGACAGCAAGGAGGACGGCAGCACCTACGCCGACTCCAGCGCCTTCGCGGCGGCGGCCCGTCCGCCGCTGGTGGTCGACCAGGAGACGGTCGACACCGGCGGCCACAACTTCACCACCTGGGGCCGGCTCATCCCGCCCGCCCTCGGCTGGCTGAGCGCCCACCTGCGCGTCCCGGAGTAGCGCAAGTGGGCGTCAGCAGAAGATCAGTGACGATCTGTCAGCGGGCCAGCAAGGGGAGCGGCGCGCCGGTGCGGGCCGGGAGTTCGAGGCGGGTGAGGAGGGCCGAGGGCGAGACCTCGACCACCCGGCAGCCGGCCCGGTGGCGGCAGTGGCGGGCGACCGAGCCGTGCCGCAGGCGGTCCAGGCGGCGGCGGGTGGCGGCGCCGAGGACGAGCAGGTCCGCCGGGCCGGTGACGGCGCCGACCAGGGCGGGGCCGGGCTCGGCGTTGACCACCAGCGGGTGGATGACCAGGTCGGAGGGGTAGCCGCCGTAGGCCTGGTCGAAGGCGACGTCGAGGCGTCGCCGGGCGGCGTGCTCCAGTTCGGAGAGCGGCCGTAGGCCGTCCCGCTCGTTGGCGGCCCAGGCGGCCACGGGCACCAGCACCGCCTGGTGCCGGGCCGCCTCGCCGACGGCGTGGTAGAGGGCGGCCAGACTGCTCAGTGATCCGCTCAGGCCGACGATCACTCGGGTGGTCCCGGTCATGGCCGTTCGCCTCCGTCTCTCCGGCGGCTCTCTCCATCGGGCTCCGCCGGTTCGGAACTCCTTGCTTCGGATGTCTCCAGTGAACCCCGGAACGGAGCCGTCCGTACCGCCGCTGACACCACCATGACGCGGGTCGCCCACATTTTGACAGCGCCCTGACGGGCCGGTCGGGATCCCCCGGCCGATCGTTCAGCCCAGCCCCGGGACGAACTGGACCAGCAGGTCGATCGCCTTGATGCCGAGGAACGGCAGCACCAGCCCGCCCAGTCCGTACACCCGCAGGTTGCGCCGGAGCAGGTCGGTCGCGGAGGCCGGCTGGTAGCGCACGCCGCGCAGGGCGAGCGGGATCAGGGCGACGATGATCAGCGCGTTGAAGATGATCGCGGAGGCGATCGCCGAGGTGGGGCTGTGCAGCTCCATGATGTTGAGGTGGTGCAGTCCGGGGTAGGCGTTCGCGAACATCGCGGGGATGATCGCGAAGAACTTGGCCACGTCGTTGGTGATCGAGAAGGTGGTCAACGCACCCCGGGTGATGAGGAGTTGCTTGCCCACCCGGACGATCTCGATCAGTTTCGCCGGGTTGGAGTCGAGGTCGACCATGTTGCCGGCCTCCTTGGCGGCCGGGGTGCCGGAGTTCATCGCGACGCCGACGTCGGCCTGGGCGAGGGCGGGGGCGTCGTTGGTGCCGTCGCCGGTCATCGCGACCATGTTCCCGGCGGCCTGTTCGCGCCGCAGGTGGGCGAGCTTGTCCTCCGGGGTGGCCTCGGCGAGGAAGTCGTCCACCCCGGCCTCGGCGGCGATGGCGCGCGCGGTCAGCGGGTTGTCCCCGGTGACCATGACGGTACGGATGCCCATCCGCCGCAGCTCGGCGAAGCGTTCGGCGATGCCCTCCTTCACCACGTCCTTGAGCTCGACCACGCCCAACGCCCGTGCGCCGTGCCGGTCGTGGACGGCGACCAGCAGCGGGGTGCCGCCGGCCCCGGCGATCCGGCCCACCAGCGGTTCGGCCTCCGCCGGCAGCCGCCCGCCGGAGTCCGCGACCCAGCGGGCGACGGCGCTCGCCGCGCCCTTGCGGACCCGGCAGGTGGTGCCGTCCGGCCAGGTGAGGTCGACGCCGCTCATCCGGCTGTGGGCGGTGAACGGTACGGGCTGCTGCTCGCCGAGTTCGCCGGGGGAGCGCGGCGGCACCCAGTACTGACGGTTCGTCAGTTCGACCAGTGACCGCCCCTCCGGTGTCTCGTCCGCGACGGAGGCCAACTGGGCGGCCTCGGCGAGCTGTTCGGTGGTCGCCCCGGGCAGCGGGTGCAGGGCGACGGCCCGCCGGTTGCCGTGGGTGATGGTGCCGGTCTTGTCGAGCAGCAGCACGTCCACGTCCCCGGCGGCCTCCACCGCCCGGCCGGAGAGGGCGACCACGTTGCGCTGCACCAGCCGGTCCATCCCGGCGATGCCGATCGCGGAGAGCAGCGCGCCGATCGTGGTCGGGATCAGCGCGACCATCAACGCGACCAGCACGATGGTGGTCTGGGGCGCGTGCGCGTAGACGGCCATCGGCTGGAGCGAGACCACCGAGAGCAGGAAGACGATGGTCAGCGAGGCCAGCAGGATGTTGAGCGCGATCTCGTTCGGCGTCTTCTGCCGGTCGGCGCCCTCGACCAGGGCGATCATCCGGTCCACGAAGCTCTGCCCGGGGCGGGAGGTGACCCGGACGACCAGGTGGTCGGAGAGCACCCTGGTACCGCCGGTGACGCCGGTGCGGTCGCCGCCGGACTCGCGGATGACGGGAGCCGACTCCCCGGTGATCGCCGACTCGTCGACCGTGGCGACGCCCTCGACCACCTCGCCGTCCCGCGGGACCACCTCGCCGGCCGGGACGAGCACGATGTCGTGCACCATCAACTGCTCGGCGGGGATGACCTCGTGGCGGTGGTCGCGGGTGCCGACCCGCCAGTGCAGCAGCCGCCGGGCGGTGGTGGCGGACTGGGCGCGGCGCAGCGACTCGGCCTGCGCCTTGCCGCGGCTCTCCGCGACGGCCTCGGCGAGGTTGGCGAACAGCACGGTCAGCCAGAGCCAGAAGGAGATCACCCAGGCGAAGACGCCCGGGTGGAGGACGGCGCTGATCGTGGTGAGCGCGGAGCCCGTCTCCACCACCAGCATCACCGGGTTGCGCATCATGGTGCGTGGGTGGAGCTTGCGGACGGCGGCGGGCAGCGCCTCGGCCAGCTGGCGGCGGGTGATCAGCCGGCGGCGGCCGCCCGGCGAGGTGGGCCGGTGGCTCGGCGGCGGCTCGGGCGCGGGGGCCGCGGTGCGCTCCGGGCGGCGGAACCAGTTCTGCTGGTCGGGGGTGTTGTCCGGGGTGGTGAGGGCCGAACGGCGCATCGTCTCGGGGGACCTTCCGGGCCGCCCCGGTTCGTCGGGGGCGGCGGGTTCGGGTGGGGCTGCGGGGACGGCGGACAGCCCACCACCGGAGAACCGGGGGACATGCCGCTCTTGACACAGGATTGGCGGCGAAACCCCCGTCCTTGACGGAGCTCTGACACCGCCGCCGGCCGACCGCCGGACCGCTGTCAGGAAGGCGTCAAGGACGGGCCCCGGGCCGTACGCCCTGCGTCAAGGGCGGGTGCGGTCGGTGTGCGGAGGGTCTCCACTGGAGGGGTGCGGCCGCCCGGGCCGCCGTCTGGAGGGACCCCGCCATGACCACTGTCACCGCCGTCATCGACGTCGACGAGCCGCTGGAGCGGACGGTCCGCCTCGTGCCCGCCGCCTGGCGCCGGGACCGCCCCGAGCCGCCGGACCCGTCCCCGGCCGCCGACCGGGACCGCACCCGCCCGGCGAACTGCCGCTTCGCGATGCACTACGAGGACTGACACCCGTCGGGGCGTCCGCCGCCCACGCGCCGACCCAGAGGAGCAGCCGCCATGACCCAGCTCATCGCCCCGCCCGTCCCCACCACCCCCGGGACCGCCCCTGGAGCCGTCTCCGCCGACGTGCTCGGCGGCCCCTGGCCGGCCTCGGCGCGGCCCGGCCGGGGAGCCGATCTGCTGATCGGCGGGGTCGGGCTGGCCGAGGCCGCCGAGCGGTTCGGCACCCCGCTGTACGTGCTGGACGAGGCCGAGGCCCGGGGACGGGCCCGGGCGTACCGGCGGGCGCTGCCGCACGCCGAGGTGCTGTACGCGGCCAAGGCCTTCCTCTGCAGCGCGATGGCCGACTGGGTGGAGCAGGAGGGGCTGGGCCTGGACGTCTGCTCGTCGGGCGAGCTGTGGCTGGCGGTCTCGGTCGGCTTCCCGGCGCAGCGGATCCTGCTGCACGGCAACGCCAAGTCCCCGGAGGAACTGCGGCTGGCGCGGCGGCTGCGGGTCGGGCGGATCGTCATCGACGGCCCGGCGGAGATCGCGCGGCTGGCCGCCCTGGTGGCCGCCGACACGCCGCAGAAGGTGCTGGTCCGGATCGTCCCGGGGATCGCCGCCGGGCACCACGCGGCGGTGCGGACCGGGGTCGGCGGGCAGAAGTTCGGCTTCCCCGTCGAGGGCGGCGACGCGGCCGACGCGATCGCCCGGGTGCTCGACCAGCCGGGGCTCGAACTGGCGGGCCTGCACTGCCACCTGGGCTCGCAGATCACCTCGGTCGAGCCGTACCTGGAGGCGGTGGACGCGGTGGTGCGGCTGCTCGCCGAGACCCGGGACCGGCACGGCGTCGAACTGCCCGAACTGGACCTCGGCGGCGGCCACGGCATCAGGTACCTGCCCGGGGAGGAGGAGTTGGACCTCGCCGAGTTCGCCGTCCGGGTCACCGACCGGCTGGCGGTGCGCTGCGCCGAGGCCGACCTGGACGTGCCCCGGCTGATCGTCGAACCCGGCCGCGCGATCGCCGGACCGGCCGCCGTGGCGGTCTACCGGGTGCTGTCCGTCAAGCACACGGCGGACGGCCGCTGCTTCGTCGCGGTGGACGGCGGCATGAGCGACAACCCGCGCCCGGCCCTGTACGGATCGCCGTACACGGTGCGGCTGGTCGGCCGCCGCTCGGAGGCGGGGGAGACACGGGCGGACGTGGTCGGCCGCCACTGCGAGGCCGGGGACGTGCTCGTCCGCGACGCCGCACTGCCCGCCGACCTGCGCCCCGGCGACCTGCTGGCGATGCCGGCGGCCGGCGCCTACCAGCTGTCCATGGCGTCCGGCTACAACCTGGTCGGCCGCCCGGCCGTGGTCGCGGTGAAGGACGGCCGGGCCCGCCTGCTGATCCGGCGCGAGACGGTCGAGGACTTCCGCCTGCGCGAGGTCGGCCGCTGACGGCGGACGGCGGCCGCGTGGGAAGTCGGCCCGGCCGACTTCCCACACGGGACCGGGCGGGGGTTCGCCGTCAGCCGCTCGCGGAGGCCCCCGGACCGGCGCCGCGCG
Organism: Kitasatospora sp. MY 5-36; assembly: GCF_001182915.1. Taxonomy (NCBI): domain Bacteria; kingdom Bacillati; phylum Actinomycetota; class Actinomycetes; order Kitasatosporales; family Streptomycetaceae; genus Kitasatospora; species Kitasatospora sp. MY 5-36. The sequence goes on along the minus strand of NZ_LFVW01000061.1, from coordinate 7,536 downwards.
GGACGCAGGGGGCGACGACGGTCAGGTGCAGGGTGTCCGGCGCCGTGCCGGGATCGCCCATCACGACCGAGGCGGTGAACCTGTTCGCGTCGTTGGACAGGTCCAGCCGCTTGTCGTCCCTGTGCTCGACGGACTCGATTTTATCGGAGTGATGATCCTTTTCGGGCGGGTGTTGATCGGAGCCAACCGGTCGAGGCCTTGCCGGCGAGGGCGAAAATGCAGGTGAAAGGGCTCGGCGGCCGCCGATAGGGTCCGGCCGTGACGAACTGGCGTGAGATCTACGAGAACGACTGCGCGCTTCCCCCGGGGCGCGGGCTGGACGAACTGACCGCGGAGTTGGCGGTGGCTCTGGGGGACCCGGACCCGGAGGTCAGGGACGGTTACCCGTACGCGGTGCTGGACGCCTGGATACGGGGCGGGGTGATCGACGGTGAGGGGTGTCTGGCGCTCGGGGACCTGATGGCGGGGCGCTTCAGCGATCCGCGGATCGAAGCCCGGACGTTCGCTCCGCTCGTCCTGAAGATGATCGTGGGTCAGGGGGTGCTCAGGCCGTCGTGGGTCGACGCGTTCGCCGGCTGGTACCGCGCGGAGACCGACCTGCGGGGCCGTGACGACGCGCTCGGGTGGCTGCACGCGGTGGCGCACGGGGCGGACCTGCTGGGGGCCTTCGGGCTGCGGCCCGAGGTCGACCCGGAACCGCTGCTCGCGCTCGCCGCCGAGCGCCTGCTCGCCCCGACGGAGTACCTGTTCGCGGAGCGGGAGGACGACCGGCTCGCCAAGGCCGTGGCCCTCGTCCTCACCCGCCCCGACCTGACGCCGGAGGGGTCGACCGCCTGGCTGTCGCCGATCGCCGAGGCCCTCGCCCCGTACGAGCGCGGGCCGATGCCGGTCTGGGCCTCCAACACGGTGCGCACCCTGCGCGCCCTGTACGTGCTGGCGGACCTCGGTGTTTCGGTTGAGCGCGGGGGCCGGCCCGTCCTGCTCGTCCACGGCGAGGTGGTCAAGGCCCGGGTGGCCGAGGTCCTGCGCCCGGTGCTCCCGTAGCGCCGCGCGGCCGGGAGCGCGAGAAGTCGGCCCGGCCGACTCCTCGCGCGGGCCCCGTTCGCGCCCGGCCCGTGCGTCGCGGGGTCGCTAGTCCGCATGCTGGTCCCGGGACGGCATGTCTGTGGCCGCGGGCAGTCCGAGGTGCTCGCGCAGTTCACGTCTGCCCAGATCCGTGACGGCGAGGGCACGGGTGGTTCCGATCCGGGTCAGCCACCCCGCGGCCAGGGCGTGCCCGCAGACGGCGGCGCCGACGGCCCCGCCCAGGTGCGGGCGCCGTTCGGTCCAGTCCAGACAGGCGCGTACCAGCGGCCTGCGGGAGGCGTCGGGCAATGCGATGCCCAGGTCTCCGAGCCAGGCCGCCCCCTTGACTGTGAGCGACGGATCGGCTCCCCAGTCCAGCAGGCCGCGATCGGCCATCGAGTCGGTGACGGCCAGGCCCAGTTCCCCGGCCAGGTGGTCGTAGCACAGCCGGGCCCGGGCCAGAGCCCGCTGCCGGCCCGAGCCCGACAGCGAACGCGGTCCGGGGGCGCGGTGCGGCGCGAGCGCGGCGAGGCTCTCGATCAGGGCCATCACGCGCGGATCGGCCATTCGCAGGTAGCGGTGGCGGCCGTGCCGTTCCTCGACGAGGAGTCCGCCGCGTACGAGCACGTTCAGGTGCTCGGTCGCGGACGAGGCCGCGACACCGGCGTGGCGGGCCAGTTCCTTGGCCGTCCAGGCCCGGCCGTCCAGCAGGGCCAGACAGAAGTCCGCCCTGGTGCCGTCGGCCAGCAGCCTGGCCACGACGGCCAGGTCCACACCGACGTCCCGGCTCTCGCGCTGATCGTCCATGCCTTCGATTGTCGTCGGTCTCGATTCGGGTCGGGCCGAAGCGTCCGCGCCCTATCGTCCCGTACCGGCCGAGGCCACCGCGTCCTCCGCCCGTACCTCTTCCGCCGACCGCCCTGGGAACCTCATGCCCGCCACCGACATCACCCCACCGAACCCCTGGCCCGGCATCGGCCTCACGGTCACCGATGCCCCGGAGCCCACCGACGTATCGCTCGTCTCCGATGCCCTGGACCGGTTCAACACCGACACGACCGCCATCGACGACCGCCGCCCGCTGGCCGTCCTGGTGCGCGACTCCCGGACCGGCCGGGTGATCGGCGGTCTGACCGGTCGCACCTCACTCGGGCTGTTCTTCCTCGACCTGTTCTTCCTGCCGCGCGAGCTGCGCGGTGGCGGCCTGGGCAGCGAGATCCTGCGCCGGGCCGAGAACGAGGCCCGCGCACGCGGCTGCCGCACGGCGGTGCTGTACACGATCAGCTTCCAGGCGCCCGGGTTCTACGCGAAGCACGGCTGGCGACGCCTGGGCGAAGTCCCGTGCGACCCGCCGGGCACCAGCAGGGTCTTCATGACGAAGGACCTCGCCCCGCCGGCGGCCCCCTGAATCCGCCGGGCCGCACCGGGGCGGGTCATGCCGGAGCAGGACCCTCCGCCTGTTGCTCCGGTCAGTCGTGCGGCGGGCGGCGTCCTGGCTGATCGGTTGCATGAGAAGTCGGCTGGGCCGACTTCTCGCGCAGGTCCTCTCGCTTAGATGTTGGGGATCTCGCCTGCCTTGAGGGCGGTGAGGAAGGCGGACCACGCGTCGGCGGGGAAGACGAGCGCCGGGCCGTTGGGGTCCTTGGAGTCCCGGACGGGAACGGTGCCGGAACAGCCGTCGGCGACCTCGATGCAGTTGCCCTGGTTGGCGCTGTACCTGCTCTTTCGCCAAGCCGCGTGCGTCAGGTTGTCCCGACTCGGGTCGATCATTCGAGTTCCTTTGCAATCTGTGTGACGAGCCGCCGCGTCGGCCCTACATCGAGGGCTGCTGTCCGAAGCCGATCGAAGGCCACATCCAGGGTTTGCCCTCGCGCGCAGGCGCCGCGAGTGCCTCCCGCTTCTCCAGGGCGGCGACTTCGTAGACGGCGGGCAACGGACCCTGCTTGCTTATACGGAGGCAGTCAAGGCCCGCCTCGTCGAGGTGCTGAGGGTGGCGTTCCCGTTCGCTTGAGCGAGTGGGTGTGGTTGCGCGAGAAGTCGGTTGGGCCGACTTCTCGCGCGGGTGTGCTCACGTGTTGGGAAGTTCGCCGGTCTTGAGGGCGGTGACGAACGCCGTCCAGGTGTCGGTGGGGAAGGCGAGGGCCGGGCCGTTCGGGTCCTTCGAGTCCCGGACCGCCATGCCGCTGCTGGCGACGAGCGTGGTCTCTACGCAGTCGTTCGCCTGGGCGCTGTAGCTGCTCTTGTACCAGCCGCGGGCGGAGATCTCCGGCATGGTCATGTGCTCACCCTCTTCTCTGATCTCGCACTCACGTCTCTGTCGCGATGGCGGTGATCATATCGATCGACTGGGCCGGATTCAGGGCCGATGACCTCAGGTAGTCGAAGACAAGCCCATAGCCGTCCAGTTCCGCTTCCTGCTCCAGATAGTGGCTGCTGGTCAGGGTCTCAAGAAACACTGCCCCCGGATTCGGTGAATCGGTGAAGCCGAACATCACGAACGCTCCGCACGCTCCAGTGACTGCGCCGACATCGAGCGGGACGACCTGCAAGGTGACGTTGGGGCGTTGTGCGGCTTCTACCAGGTAGTCCAACTGTGCGCGCTGTACGTTGGTTCCACCGACCGGGCATCGGAGAGCGGGCTCCCAGATGATCGCCCAGAAGCGCGTAGGCTCTGACTTGACCAGGACGTTCTTGCGCTCCATCCGCACTTTGACGAGTTGGTCGATGCGTTCGGGGCGGACAGCCGCCGGGTTCGCTCCAAGCAAGGCGCGTGCGTAGTCCTCGGTCTGCAAGAGCCCAGGCAGAACCAGCGGTTGCCACGTCTGGATGTACCTGGCATCGCTTTCCAAGTCGAGGAAGTCCGCGTCCGGGCCGGACTCGCCCTGCTCGCGTTGGACGCCGACCAGGCTGCCGACCTCAACAGCCGGTTCGGCCCTCGGTCCGCCGGGGAGATCGGCCACCGGCTGTACCACTTCGGTGCGGTGGGGGCCGTCGCGTTCGTCGGGCCCGACCCGTTCCCGGTCTACGTGCGTCGAGTGGCCTTCGATTGACCGGATATGAATGATTCTGTCGGCGTATCGGTCATATCGCATGGGGTAGTTGATGCGAACGTGACCATTTGTGGTGATCCGCTGTTAGGCTGCGCGCCTGAATACGAACTCTCCACGATGTAAAAGGACTTGGAAGAGCGCGTGAAGCTCTCTTCCTCGCCGTCGCCGCCGACACCTGAGGAGCCACGTGAGACCCGAAGACGTCCCCCTGCTGTTCCAGGAGTTGGCCCGTGAGTTCGCCGACGTCACCGGCATGTCGGTGGCGGCGACGGGTTCACTCGCGCGTGGCGACCACCGCACCGGGCCGGACGGAGACGTCGTCTCCAACCTCGACCTGATCCACCTCGTGGGCGAGGACGCGTACGTGCCGGACGTCCGGGCCGTGGTGGGGCGGAGGATGCGGCGGATCTCCGACACCTTCGGGATCGAGACGACGTCGGTCATCGCCCGGCTTCCGGCGTTCCGGCTGGCCGGCCACGCCCACTACCGGATCAGCATGCGGCCCGAGTGGTTCTGCGACGGCCTCGGGCTCGGGCCGGAGGCCTTCGACCTGCCCGGCCACGAGGACGACCCGCGCGCGGCGCTGGCCTGGATGATGCAGCCCGTCCCCTACTACCTGGCGAAGGCGACCGTCCAGGATCCGCCGACCAACCTGGCCAAGGCCCGCAGGGCCGCGACGCGGCTGGCCGACCGGTTCGACCTGGCCGGGATACGCGACGACCTCGACAACCTCCCGCGGGCCCTGCGCACCCTGATCGCCGAACGGGGCCTGACCCCGCTCGAATCCACCGCCCGCTACCTCGACGCTCCCACCCACCCCGCCGTCGCGCAGCGCGTCCGCGACGCGGTCTTCGTCGAGAGCATGGGGCTGCCGTCCGCCGACTCGATGGTCGTCCTGCTGCCGTCCACCTCGAACTGACCCCCACCGGAGAACATCCCATGTCCACTCGGCAGCACGTGGAGATCCTGCCCCCGCACCCGTTGCGGGCCGGCTACGACCGGGCCCTGGAGCGCGGGTCCATCGCCGACGACTTCCAACGGCGCCTGGAACCATCCCACTTCAACCCCGGCTACCTCGGCGCCCTGACCTCACGGGTCGAACAGGCCCTGGTCCGGGACCCGGCGGACGAGGCCATGCGGTGGCGCCTGGCGTTCCTGCTGCTCCAGAACAACGCCACCGCGGCCGCCGTCGAACGGGCGGAGGAGCTGCTCGCGGACGCCACCCTCCCGCAGGCCCGGCGCCTGGCCCAGCTGGTGGCCGGGATCCGCGGCCGGGCCGACCGGACGCGTACGGGCCGGCGCGTGCGGCGGGTCAACTGGTCGATCAACAACCGCTGTCCGATGTCCTGCCAGGGCTGCTACAACCCGTTCGCCGCCGAGCAGATCGACCTCGCCCAGGCGGACCGGATCATCGGGAAGCTGGCCGCGCACGGGACGACCGACCTGGTCCTGGCCGGCGGTGACCCGCTGCTGTGGCCGCCGATCTTCGACGTCGTCGACCATGCCATCGCCGCCGGGCTCAAGGTCGGCCTCGACACCACCGGCTACACGCTCACCGCCGAGAAGCTCGCCCGGCTCCGGGGGCTGTCCTCGCTGCGGCTGCCGCTGGACGCCGTCACCGCGGACGTGCAGCGGGCGTTCCGTCGCAGTCCGGACAGCAAGCTGCTGGACGCGCTGCTGGAATCCCTCGCGCTGTGCGACGCCGAGGGCTTCGACCGGGTGCGGGTGCACACCGTGGCGAGTGCCGAGAACCTCCACCAACTGCCGGAGCTCGCGGCCGAGATCATGTCGCACCCCTCGGTCGCCCAGTGGGTGATCTTCCAGTGGTGGGGCCGACGGGCGTCGCCGGACACGGTCCGCCGGCTCGGGGTGGCGGTCGAGGACGTCCGCGAGGTCGTGGACGGCATCCGGCGCGACCACCCCGGCCGGGAGATCCACCTCGCGGAGAGCAGCGAGCGGGAGCTGCTCAACTGGATGATCCAGTCGAGCGGACAGGTCGTCACCTTCGGGTCGGGGGCCGAGGAGGAGTTCATCCTGGGCAACCTCCTGACCGACGAGGTCGAGGAGATCCTGACCCACCCGATCCTGGACTTCGAAGCCATGTCGCGCGGGATCCCGGTCACCCCGGGGACGCGGTTCCCCGGCGCCGACGGGGAGCTGCCGTCGGCGGAAGACTGAGTCCGGGTGAGCGGCTGACGGGCGGCCGGGACGCGGGACGGTCGGACCCCCGGCGGGCACCGGGCGCTCGGCGCTGCGCGCTGCCCGCCGGGGACGGTCGGATCAGGCCGCGAGCAGGTACCAGCCCCCGAGGCCGCTGCACATGCTCGCGTTGTAGGTGCCGGCGCGGAAGCCGGCCGGAACGGGCTGGTAGGGGCACATGTACTCGCCGACGCGGGCCAGTTGCTGGTACCACGAGCCGATGTTGCCGCAGCCGGAGTTCATGTGGCCGGTGAGCACGTACCCGGGCGGGATCGGTGAGCCCGCGCAGGTGTACTGGCCGTCGCGAGGCACTTCCAGGTACCAGTAGTCGATGCCGCTGCAGCCGGTGGCGTTGTGGAGGGTGATCACGTAGCCGGGGGGAATCGGCGAGGTGGCGCAGGTCCAGATGCCGTTCTGCACGGGCTGGATGTACCAGGCGCCGGCCTTGTTGCACCCGCTCGGCTGGCGCTGGGTGATCACGTAGCCGTCCGGTATGGGTGTGCCGGGACAGACCCAGCCGGGGGAGGCCTGGGCGGCGGCGACCGGTGCCGCCGCCGGTGCCGCGGTGGCCGTGCCGGCGGCCGTGCCGGTGAGGACGGCCACCAGCAGGGTGACCACCCCCACCGCGGCGGCGAGCCGGCCCCGGACCGTCGCCGTCCATGAACGACCGGGCACGTGGCGATGCTTGATGTTCACTACTCACCAGTCCAATCGACGGGTCCGCGGAGCGCCGCGCGATGGCCGTACGGCGCCGTGCCGCGAAGCTGGAGCGACCCTAGTCGGACGGGTGGCGGGGCCGGTCGAAAGTGGATGGATGCATGACAAATCTGGCCGGAAACCGATCCGGTGCCCGTCCGCAGGGTCGGGCCACCGTCTGATAACGGAACGGTTGCGGAGCCCGTCGTTCCCCTCTCCAGGTCTTGACGGCACGGGGAGGGCGGGCGTTTGCTGTGTCCGCTCGTTGGAACCTGTTTGGTTCTGGTTTGTTTTGTGTGTTTGAACGTTCAAAACGGCAGAGCAACCCCCGCCTGCGCTCAGCACCCCCTCGCACCACCCCTCGCACCACCCCCTCGCACCACCCCCTTCGCACCACGGCCTTCCGGCGCCACCCCACCGAGAGGAATGCAATGTCACACCTTTCCCGACGCGACCTTCTCCGCGCCTCCGGAGCCGGCCTGCTGGCCGTCGCGGCCGGCGGCTCCCTCGCGGCCTGCGGCGGCGG
>NZ_LFVW01000621.1:0-6770 GCF_001182915.1 Kitasatospora sp. MY 5-36 | reverse complement strand
CGGACCGCCGCCGGGGCTGCCCACCGCGCCCGGCCTGCCCGCCGCCCCCGCCCCCGGGCGGAGCGGGAACCTGCGGCGCAACGCCGTCTGGGCGTTCGTCGGCGCGGTGACCGTCTCGATCGGCTGGGCCGCCGCCGTGACGGCCGTCCCCGGCCTGGTCAGCAGCGACTCCTCGCCGCGCGACCTGCGCGGCTACCACCTCTCCGACGACTTCTGCGCCACCGGGAAGCCCACGAAGCTCCTGCAGACCTACTCCGTCTCGGACACCTCCAAGCCGACCCACCACACCGACCGGCACCCGGCGCTGGACAGCATGAACTGCTCGATGTCGCTCAAGCGCACCGGCGGCACCAGCGACAGCGAGTCCGCCACCCTCTACATGCGCGTCGACCTGCACAAGGCGGTCAACCCGGCGCCCGAGCTGGAGGCCAACAAGGAGCTCTACCGGGCCCGCGGCTACCAGGTCACCGACATCGCGGGGCTCGGCGAGGAGGCGTACTTCCTGTACAAGGACGACGGCTCGGACCAGTACCACAGCGTCTACGCCGAACTGGACATCCGCGACGGCGGGATGACGTACTACGTCACCTACTCGGCCGGCTACACCGAGGGCAAGGGCAAGCCGCCGACCAAGGAGGAGCTGCGCACCGCCCTCCAGTCCGACGGGCAGGACACCGTGCGGGCCATGAAGAAGTAGCGCCGGGGCCCGCGGCGCCGGGCCGTCAGTAGGCGGGCCGGGAGCCGGCCCGGGAGGCCCCGGCGACGGCGACCACCGCGCGCTCCAGGGCGTACGCCGGGTCGTCCGAGCCGCCCTTGACGGCGGCGTCGGCCTGGGCGATCGCGGTCAGCGCGGTGGCCACCCCGTCGCCCGTCCAGCCGCGCATCTGCTGGCGGACCCGGTCGACCTTCCACGGCGGCATGCCCAGCTCGCGGGCCAGGTCGCCCGGGCGCATGTTCCGCCCGGCGCTCGCCAGCCGGCCGATGCTGCGCACGCCGGAGGCCAGCGCGTAGGTGATGCCGGTCGGCGGCTGGCCGACGGCCAGCGCCCAGCGCAGCCGCTCCAGCGCCTCCGCGGCCCGGCCGGTGACCGCCAGGTCGGCGACCTCGAAGCCGGTCGCCTCGGCCCGGCCGCTGTAGTAGCGGGCCACCACCGTCTCGTCGATCGTGCCCTCGACGTCGGAGGTCAGCTGGTTGCAGGCGGCCGCCAGCTCGCGCAGGTCGCTGCCGAGCGCGTCCAGCAGCGTCTGGCAGGCCTCCGGGGTCGCGGAGCGGCCCAGGGTGCGGAACTCGCCCTTGACGAAGGCCAGCCGCTCGCTCGCCTTGGCCAGCTTGGGGCAGGCCACCTCGCGCCCGCCGGCCTTGCGCCCGGCGTCCAGCAGGCCCTTGCCCTTGGCGCCGCCGGCGTGCACCAGCACCACGATCACTTCTTCGGCCGGGGCCTCGATGTACGCCTTGACCTCCTTCACGGAGTCGGCGGAGAGGTCCTGCGCGGCCCGGACCACGATCACCTTGCGCTCGGCGAACAGCGACGGCGTGGTCAGCTCGGCCAGGCTGCCGGGCTGCAGGCCGCCGGGCGGCAGGTCCCGTACGTCGGTGTCCGGGTCCGCCGCCTTCGCCGCCGCCACCACCTGGGCGACCGCGCGGTCCAGCAGCAGCTCCTCCTGGCCGACCGCGAGGGTCAGCGGGGCGAGCAGGTCGTCGGGTGCACTCTTCCTGGCCATCGCCTACCAGCATCCCACGGGCCGCGGACACTCCCGCCCGACGGAGCGGGCGGCCCGACCTGGACAATGTCCGGGTGAGCGAGAACCACACCACCGACCTCCCGGCCGTCGACGACCCGTACGCCCGGCAGCTGCTCGTCCTGCCCGACCGCGACACCGCCGAGGAGGCCGCCGAGGAGCTCGGCGCCGCCCAGCCCGACCTCGGCGAGCTCGAAGTCGTCCGCGACGCGCTCGCGGGCGAGGACGACGCCGAGGACGCCCAGTGGCTGGTCGTGGCCGAGGCCCCGGAGAGCGGCTGGACCCCGGCGCTGCTGCACGCCCTCGACCGCCTCGCGGCCGGCTACGAGGGCTGGCGCGAGGAGGCGTGACGGCCTGAGGGCCCCTGATCAGAGGTGCGGGGACTCGGGCGCGCCCCCGAGCCGCAGCTCGCCGACACCGTCCAGGACCTTCTCCGCCGAGGCGACGTGGCGGCCCGCCGTGACGACGTCGCGCAGGCAGCGGTCGAGCGGGGTGCGCTCGCTGTAGACCGCGGCCGATCCCACGGCGTCGTACAGGAGTTGGACCGCCTCCCGGCAGGCCCGGTGGGCGAACCGGCGGGCCAGCGCCGCCGTGCCGCGCTCCGGCGCCAGGCCCTCCGCCTGGGCCGCCCAGGCCTGCTCCAGCGTGCGGTACACGTAGGCGTCCGCCGCGCCGATCAGCGACTCGGCGTGCGCGAGGTCGGCCCGGACCCCCGGGTAGGGCAGCGCGGAGCGCCGGGGGGACAGCAGCTCCCGGGCGCCGGCCAGCGCGGCCCGGCCGATCCCCAGCGGCACGCCCGCCATCTTGAGGGCGAGGTTGTCGGCGCGCAGGTGGAGCGGCTCCGCCCGGGTGCCGGACGGCGCCAGGGCGAAGGTGTGCCGCTCCGGGACGAACAGGTCGGCGACCTCGATGTCGTGCGAGCCGGTGCCGCGCAGCCCGGTGGTGTGCCAGGTGTCGAGCACCCGGACCTGCGCGGCGTCCAGGACGGCGACCCTCGGGGTGCCCTCCGGGGTCAGGAACCCGGCCAGCACCCGGTCGGCGTGGGTGATCCCGCTGGCGTGGGTCCAGCGGCCGGTCAGCAGGTGGCCGCCGCCGTGCCGGACCGACCGCCCGGCCGGCGGCAGCACCGTCGCGGTGATCAGGTCCGGGTCCGGGAACAGCTCGGCGAAGACGTCCTCGGGCAGCGAGACCACGGCCAGCGAGGCGTTCAGCGCGACGGACGCGCACCAGGCGACCGAGGCGTCGCCCTCGGCCAGCAGGTCGATCGCCCGGGTGGTCTCCGGCACGGTCAGCTCGACCCCGCCCAGCCGCGGCGGCAGGGCGGCCCGCAGCAGCCCGGTGGCCTTCAGGCCCGCCAGGACGTCACCGGGGATCCGGCCCAGCCGTTCGGTCTCCGGCGCGGTGGCCGGCAGGCCGGCGGCGTAGCTCCGTACCCGGTCCAGGACCGAGGCGGCGGTGCGGGCCGTCCCGGTCCGGGGCGTACCGGTGCGGGCCGTCCCGGTGCGGGGCGGCAGTTCGAGGGTGGTCATCCGGTCCTCCTGGTTCGGCGGGTGCGGTGGGGTTCTCCGGGGCGGCGGGTCACAGGTCGTTCAGCGCCTTGTCGAGCTCGGCCGCCAGGGTCTGGAGGTACGGGGCGCGCATGACGCTGTAGTGGTCGCCGGGCACGTCGACGCTCTCCGCCCGGTCGCCGAGCAGCTCCAGCCACCGCCGGGTGGTGGCCGTGCTGGCCCCGTCCATCGCCCGCAGCAGCCGGACCCGGCCCCGGTACGGGACGGGCCGGTGCTCGGCCAGCGCCCGGCTGAGGCGCAGGAACCGGCCCGCGAGCCGCTCCAGGGTGGCGCCGTCGATCTCCTCCGGCAGGACGCCGGCCCGCCGGGCCCGGGTCAGCAGCTCCTCGACCGGGGAGCCGCCGTCGACCGGCTCGAACTCCTCCGGCCCGGGGTTCCAGTCGTGGCCGGCCAGCCCGGCCAGGTCACGGGCGAACCGGGCCAGCAGCGCCGGCTCGGCGGCGGGCTCGGTGCGGCCGGGCGGTTCGAGCAGGTCCACGGCCGCGACCAGCTCGACCGCCGCGCCCCGGTCGGTGAGCAGCCGGGCGGTCTCCAGGGCGATCACCCCGCCCATCGACCAGCCGCCGAGCCGGTACGGGCCGTCCGGGAACCGCGCGGTGATCGCGTCGGCGTAGTGCGCGGCCAGCTCGGCCACGGTCCTCGGGGCGGGCTGCGCCCCGGGGTCCGCCCCGGGGTCCGCTTCGGGGTACTGGAGGGCGTGGACCGGCTGGTCCCCGTCCAGCAGGGCGGCGAGCCCGGCGTAGCAGAGCACGTCGCCGCCGACCGGGTGGACCAGGAACAGCGGCGGCCGGGCCCCGGTGCCCCGGACGGTGACCAGGGCCGCCCGGCCCTCGTCGTCGGCCCGCTCGCGCAGCACCCCGGCGAGCGCCTCGACGGTCGGCCGGGCGAGCAACGTGGCCACCGGCAGCGAGCGGCCGGTGCACTGCCTGATCCGGGCCATCATCCGCACCGCGAGCATGGAGTCGCCGCCGAGGTCGAAGAAGTTCGCCGTGACGTCGAAACCGGCGGGGTCCGGGGCGGCGTCGGAAGGGTCCGGGGCGGCGTCGGCGGGGTCCGGGGCGGTGTCGGCGGTCGCCGCGGGAGTGCCGAAGAACTCGGCCCAGATCCCGGCGAGCAGCCGCTCGGCCGCGTCGCGCGGGGCGACCGCCCCGCCGGGGCGCGGGGCCGCGAGCCCGGGCGTGGGAAGCCGACGGCGGTCCACCTTGCCGTTGTCGGTCAGCGGCAGCTCCGGCAGCAGGACGATCCGGGCGGGCACCAGGTACCCCGGCAGTTCCCGGCCGAGCGCCGCGCGCAGCTCCTCCTCGGAGGCGTCCGCCACCGCGTAGCCGACGAGCCGCCGCGGGCCGCCGCGCTCGCCCTCGGCCACCACGGCCGCCGCCCGGACGTCCGGCCGGCGCAGCAGCGCCGCCTCGACCTCGCCGAGCTCGATCCGGTGGCCCTGGATCTTCACCTGGAAGTCCGCGCGCCCGAGGAACTCGATGTCGCCGTCCGGCAGGTAGCGGCCGAGGTCGCCGGTGCGGTAGAGCCGCTCCCCCGTCACCGGGTGGCGCGGGAAGGCCGCGCGGGTCTTCTCCTCGTCGCCGAGGTAGCCGCGGGCCAGGCCGGTGCCCGCGATGTACAGGTCGCCGGGGACCCAGGCCGGGCGCGGCCGCAGCGCCTCGTCCAGCACATGGAAGCGCTGGTTCCGCATCGGCCGGCCGTACGGGATGCTCGTCCGCTCCGGGTCCACGTCGGTGATCGGGTGCAGGATCGACCAGATCGAGGCCTCGGTCGCACCGCCCAGGCCGACGACCCGCGCGTCCGGCAGGACCGCGGCGACGGCGCCGGGGAAGGTGACGGGGATCCAGTCGCCGCTCATCATCACCAGCCGCAGCGGGAACGGGCCGCCGAGCGCCCGCACGTGCTCGACGAACATCTCCATCAGCGCGGGGACGCTGTTCCAGACCGTCACCCGGTGCCGGGTCACCAGGTCCAGCCAGGCGGCCGGCTCGCGCTGCGCCGGGGCCTCGGGCAGGACCACGGCGCCGCCGACCGCGAGCAGGCCGAACACGTCGTAGACCGAGAGGTCGAAGTTGAACGCCGACAGCGCCAGCACCCGGTCGTCCCCGGTCACGCCGAACCGGTCGTTGACGTCCCGGATCGTGTTGACCGCGCCGGTGTGCTCGATCATCACGCCCTTCGGCACCCCGGTGGAGCCCGAGGTGAAGATGACGTACGCGAGGTCCTCGGGCCGGGCCGGGGAGGGCGGCAGCGGGCCGTCCGCGCCGGTGTCCTCCGGCTCGGTGTCGACGTGCAGCGCGCGGGTGCCGTCCGGCAGGTCGAGCCCGGCCGCGATCGCCGAGCGGGTCAGCACCAGGCCGATCCCGGCGGCCTCCACGATCATCCGCAGGCGCGGGCCGGGCACGGCGGCGTCGACCGGCACGTAGGCGGCCCCGGTCTTGAGGACGGCCAGCGCCGCGACGACCTGCTCCCAGCCCTTGTCCAGCACGATGCCGACCAGCGTGCCCGGGCCGGTGCCGTCCTCGATCAGCCGACGGGCGATCCGGTCGGACCGGCGGTCCACCTCGCGGTAGCTGAGGGTCCGGGCGGCGGTGATGACGGCGGGCGCGTCCGGCCGGGCCGCGGCCTGCCGCAGGAACGCGTCGTGCAGCAGCTCGGCGGGGACGGGGCCGTCGGTGGCGTTGACGGCCCGGCGGACCGCCAGGTCGGACTCCGGCGCGAGCACGGCCGGCGGGCGGCGCCACGCGCCCTCCTCGCACAGGCCGCGCACCAGGTCCCGGTAGGCCTCCCACATCCCGTCGACGACGCCCTCGGGGAACACCTCCTCCACCACGTCCCAGTTCAGGACCAGCTCCCCGGCCTCCTCCAGGGCCTGGTGGTCGAGCCACACCTGCGGGGTGCGCACCGAGCTGGAGGCCAGCTCGCCGGCGGTGCCGAGCGCGGTCAGCGCGGTGAGCGCCCCGCGCTGCTCCGGGCCGCCGTCGGCGGTGTTGTCGGTGTTGTCGCCGTCGGCGGTGTTGTCGGCGCCGTCGCTCCGGGCGGAGAAGCCGATCGTGCTGGTGAAGACCACCGGCATGCCCGCCAGGCCCGTCCCGCCGCGGGTGCGGTTGAGTTCGCGCAGCACCTCGACGCCGCTGACGTGGCCGTGTTCGAGGTCGGCCAGCAGCTGGTCCTGGAGGCGCGCGGCGCCCGCGGCGAAGGCCTCGCCGGGGGCGGCGTCGACCTCCAGCAGGGTGGTGGCGCTGAGGTTGCCGACCACCCGGCCGGCGTCCTCGTGCAGCGGCCGCCGGTGGAACGCCAGCAGGTTGAGCGTGAAGCGCGGCGAGGCGCTCCAGGCGCCCAGCACCTGCGCGTACGCGGCGCACAGCGCGGCCGAGGGCGAGAGGCCCGCCGCCGCGGCGTGCTCCTTGAAGCGCCGCCACGCCCCGGCCCCGACCCGGGCCGTGCGGTGGACGAACTCCGG
>NZ_LFVW01000620.1:0-6771 GCF_001182915.1 Kitasatospora sp. MY 5-36 | reverse complement strand
CGCCGGGGCGCTGCGCGACGACCCGCTGATCGCCCTGCCCGCGCCGCCGGCCGAGCAGGCCGACTGGCGGATCGACCCGGTGCCCGCGCCCGAGGCGTACGGCGCGGGCGTCGCGGCCGCCGTCGAGCGGCTGCGCGGCGGGGAGTTGAGCAAGGTGGTGCTGGCCAGGACGCTGGAGCTGAGCGCCGAACAGCCGCTCGACCTGCCCGCCATCCTGCAGCGGCTGGCCCGCCGCGACCCGGGCGGCTACACCTTCGCCGTCCCGTCCGGCGGCGGCCGCACCCTGGTCGGCGCCAGCCCCGAACTCCTGCTCTCCCGGCGGGGAACGGCCGTGCTGGCCAACCCGCTGGCCGGCTCCGTACCGCGCGGCGAGGACCTCGGCGAGGACGTCCGGCGCGCCGCCGCGCTGCTGGAGTCGCCCAAGGACCTGCACGAGCACGCCGTCGTGGTGGACGCCATCCGCGAGGCGCTGGCGCCGTACTGCCGCACCCTGGAGGTGCCCGAACGGCCCACCCTGGTACGGACGGCCGCGATGTGGCACCTGGCCACCACGATCCGCGGCGAGCTGGCCGACCCGGCGGTCTCCGCCCTCGAACTGGCCTGCGCGCTGCACCCCACCCCGGCGGTCTGCGGCACGCCGACGGACGTCGCCCGCCGGGTGATCGGCGAGGTCGAGCCCTTCGACCGCGGCCTCTACACCGGCATGGTCGGCTGGGAGGACGCGACCGGCGACGGCGAGTGGGTGGTCACCATCCGCTGCGCCGAGGCGGAGGGGCGGACGCTGCGGGTGTACGCCGGCGCCGGCGTGGTCGAGCAGTCCCGGCCGGAGGCCGAACTCGCCGAGACCAGCGCCAAGTTCCGCACCTTCCTGGACGCCGCGGGGGTGGCCCGGTGACGCCGCTGGAGACGGCCCGGGCGGGCTTCACCCCGTACCCCGCCGAGTTCGCCGAGCGCTACCGGGCCGCCGGGTACTGGCGCGGCGAGACCTTCGGGCGGATGCTGCGCGAGCGAGCCGCCGAGCACGGCGGGCGCACCGCCGTCGTCGACCCGGGCGGCCACGGCGTGGCGGCGACCGAGCGGCGCTGGACGTACGCCGAACTCGACCGCCGGGCCGACCGGATGGCCGCCGGACTGCTCGCCCGAGGCATCCGGGCCGGGGACCGGGTGGTGGTCCAACTGCCCAACGCCGCCGAGTTCTTCGAGGTCGTGTTCGCGCTGTTCCGGATCGGCGCGCTGCCCGTCTTCGCGCTGCCCGCCCACCGGTACGCCGAGATCGGGTACTTCTGCTCCTTCACCGGGGCGGCGGCGTACGTGGTGCCCGCCGTCGAGGGCGGCTTCGACTACCGCGAACTCGCCAGCCGGGTACGGACGGAGAACCCCGCGCTGCGGCTGGTGCTGGTGGCCGGCGAGGACCCGGGGGAGCACGTCCGGCTCGCGGACGTGCCCTGCGACGGGCCCGGCCCGGAGGCCTTCGGCGGGGAGCCCGGCCCCGAGGACGTCGCCTTCCTCCAGCTCTCCGGCGGCAGCACCGGCGTGCCGAAGCTGATCCCGCGCACCCACGACGACTACATCTACTCGCTGCGCGGCTCGGTCGAGCTGTGCGGCCAGGACCCGGACAGCGTGTACCTGTGCGTGCTGCCCGCCGCCCACAACTTCCCGCTCAGCTCGCCGGGTTCGCTCGGCACGCTGTACGCCGGCGGCCGTGTGGTGCTCTGCCCGCAGCCCGCCCCCGAGACGGCCTTCCCGCTGATCGAGCGCGAGGGCGTGACCATCACCGGGCTGGTGCCGCCGCTCGCGCTGCTCTGGCTGGACGCCGCTGAGCGCGGTGTCCGCGGCTACGAGAGTCTGGAGGTGCTGCTGGTCGGCGGCGCCAAGTTCAGCGAGGAGGCGGCCCGGAGGGTGCGCCCGGTGCTGGGCTGCACGCTCCAGCAGGTGTTCGGGATGGCCGAGGGCCTGGTCAACTACACCCGGCTGGACGACCCGGAGGAGCTGGTCACCACCACCCAGGGCCGGCCGATCTCGCCCGACGACGAGGTCCGGGTCGTCGACGACCAGGACCGGGACCTGCCCGACGGCGCCACCGGCCACCTGCTCACGCGTGGCCCGTACACCATCCGCGGCTACTGGAACGCGCCCGGGCACAACGCCGACTCCTTCACGGCGGACGGCTTCTACCGCACCGGGGACCTGGTCCGGCGCACTCCCACCGGCCACCTGGTGGTCGAGGGGCGGGCCAAGGACCAGATCAACCGGGGCGGGGAGAAGGTCGCCGCCGAGGAGATCGAGAACCACCTGCTCGCGCACCCCGCGGTGCACGACGCGGCGGTGGTGTCGATGCCCGACCCGTACTTGGGCGAGCGCACCTGCGCGTATGTGGTGCTGCGCGCCGAGAGTCGTGAACAGCCCCCGAAGAGCGTCGAGTTGAAGCGGTTTGTGCGACAGCGCGGGCTCGCCGAGTACAAGGTGCCGGACCGGGTCGAGTTCGTCGCCGCCTTCCCGGCCACCGGGATCGGGAAGGTCAGCAAGAAGGAGCTGCGGGCCGCGATCGCGGCCTCGCTGACCACCGGCTGACGCCTCCGTCCGTCGTCGCCACCTCGCCACATCTAGCTAAGGAACACCACCGTGGGCCTGCCCCGCATTCCCCGCTATCCCATGCCCGCCGCCGAGGAACTGCCCGCCAACCGGGTCTCCTGGACGGTCGACCCGGCGCGCGCCGTCCTGCTGGTGCACGACCTGCAGAACCACTTCCTGGACGCCTTCGACGCCGAGGCCGCGCCGGTGCCCGAACTCCTCGGCAACGTCCAGGCGTTGGCGGAGGCCGCGCGTGCCGCCGGCGTGCCCGTCGTGTACTCGGCGCAGCTCGGCGGACAGAGCCCGGCCGAGCGCGGGCTGCAGCAGGACTTCTGGGGCCCGGGCATCCCGGCCGACCCGCGGGCCACCGCGATCGCCGACGCCGTCGCTCCCGCGTCGGGCGACACCGTTCTCACCAAGTGGAAGTACAGCGCCTTCGTGCGCACCGAGTTGGAGCAGCTGCTGCGCGAGCAGGGGCGGGACCAGCTGGTGATCACCGGCGTGTACGCGCACATCGGGGTACAGGCGACCGCCTGCGACGCCTGGATGCGGGACGTGCAGGCCTTCGTGGTGGCCGACGCGGTCGCCGACTTCGGCCCGGCGGAGCACCGCGGTGCGCTGGCCTGGGTGGCCGGGCGCTGCGGGATGGTCGCCACGGCGGAGACCGTGCTCGGGGCGATGGCTCCGGCCGCTGCGGCGGCCGGCCTGGATGCCGTGGCCGGCCTGGACGCCGCGGCCGGTTTGGACACCGCAGAGATCGACGTGCTCGAAGGGGTGGGCGGCAAGTGACGGGTACGGGCTTCACGGTGGAGCGGATCCGGGCCGAGGTCGCCGACCTGCTCGGCGAGGACCCGGCGGAGATCCCGCTGGACGAGAACCTGGTCGACTGGGGGCTGGACTCCATCCGGCTGATGACCCTCGCCGGGCGCTGGCAGGAGGAAGGCGCCGAGGTGGCGTTCGTCCAGCTCGCGGAGCGCCCGGCGATCGAGGCCTGGGCCGAGCTGCTGGGCGCGGCGTGATGGCGGCGGGGGTGGGCGAGGCGCTGCGGGACTCGGTGCGGGATCCGCTCCGGGAGCCGGTTCGGGACGGGGACCGGGACGCGGCCCGCGGGGCGGTGCTGCCCGAGGTGCCCGAACTGCCTCCGCTGCCGCGCCGGACGGTGCGCTACCCGGCCACCACCGCGGTGGGGCCGGTCGAGGCGCAGGCGGCGCGGACGCCGGACGCGCCGGCGCTGGTGCTCGCGGGTGGGGAGACCGTCGGCTACCGGGAGTTGAACGCCTCGGCCAACCGGCTGGCGCGCGCCCTGGCCGCCTGTGGGGCCCGCCCGGGTGCGGTGGTCGGCCTGGCGGCGTTCCGCCGTCCGGCGGAGCTGGTGACGGCGCTGCTGGCGGTGGCGAAGTCGGGTGCGGCGTACCTTCCGCTGGACCCGTCGGACACGCCCGGGCGGCGCGAGCGGCTGCTCGTGGAGAACGCTCCGGTCTGCGTGCTGGGGGAGGGAGTGCCGGGGGCGCTGGCCGGGCTGGAGACGGAGGGCGAGCTGCCCACCGACCCGCCCCGGGCGCTGACCCCGCACCATCTGCTCTGCGTCGGGTACGGCCCGGGCGGGCGCCCGAGCGCCGTCCGGCTCACCCACGCCGAGGCGGACCGCCGGGTGCGCGAGCTCCAGGCGGCCCACCCGCTCGGGCCGGGCGACCGGGTGCTGCAGCTGGGCCTGCCGCTCTGGGAGTACCTGTGGCCGCTGCGGACCGGCGCCGCCGTGGTGCTCGCCGACCCGTGGCAGGAGGGCGAGGTCGGGGCGCTGGTGCGGGAGTTGGGCGTGACGGCGGTGCGGGTGGCACCCGGGGTGCTGCTCGGCGGGTGAGCAGGCCCCCGGGCGCCGGGGGGGGGGGCGACGGCTGACGGAAGACGGTCGACGGGTAACAGATAGCAGATGACAACTTTCAGCGAACAGATTTCGTTATCTGTTCGCTGAAAGTTGTCGGCCGTCATTCGTTCGTCGCTGCCGCCGACGCCGCTGCCGCCGACTCCGCCGCCAGGTCCGCCGCCGTCCACGCCATCGCCACCGCGCCGTCCAGCACCGCCCGCTCCGCCTCCGCGCCCAGCGCCGCTTCGGCGAACGCCGCCTCGTGCGGGGCGCAGGCGCCGCCGGTGATGTCCAGCACCGGATGGATCGACGGCACCGCGTGCGACACGTTCCCCATGTCCGTACAGGCGAAGGGCCCGCTCTCGACCGGTTCCGGCCGGCCGAGCGCCGCCGCGTTGGCCCGCCACAGCGTCAGCAGCCGGGGGTCGGAGCGCATGTCCAGGTAGTCCGGCTCGGGTCGGGTCAGTTCCACCTCGCAGCCGGTGGCGAGTGCCCCGGCGCGGAAGCAGTCCTCGACCCGGGAGCGCAGTTCGGCGAGATCCTCGGCCGCCGAGGCCCGGATCTCGTACTCGGCGCTCGCGCTGTCCGGGATCAGGTTCGGCGCCGTGCCGGCCGCCGTGGTGATGCCGTGCACCCGCCACTGCGGCGGGAGGTGCTGGCGCAGCAGCCCGATCGCGACCTGGGCGACGGTGAGCGCGTCGGCGGCGTTGCGCCCCCGGTGCGGGTCGAGGCTCGGGTGGGCGGCGCGCCCGGTGTAGCGGACGGAGAGCGTGCCGAGGGCGAAGGAGCGGAAGTCGGCGACCTCGACGGGGCAGGGGTGGACCATCATGGCCGCGTCCACCCCGTCGAACGCCCCGGCCTCCAGCAGCAGGGCCTTGCCCGCCCCGCGCTCCTCGGCCGGCGCGCCGATCACCCGTACGGTGAGCCCGAGTTCGTCCGCGTACGGGGCGAGCCCGAGCGCCGCGCCGATCCCGGCGGCGGCGATCAGGTTGTGCCCGCAGGCGTGGCCGAGTCCGGGCAGGGCGTCGTACTCGCAGACCAGCGCGACGGTGACCGGCCCGCTGCCGAGGCGTGCGTCGAAGGCGGTGGCCAGGCCGTGGGCGGGCGCGGTGACCGAGTAGCCGTGCGCGCGCAGCAGTTCGGAGCACCAGGCGGCCGCCAGGTGCTCCTCGAAGGCGGTCTCGGGGTGGGCGTGGATGCGGTGGCTGAGCGCGAGGAGTTCCGCCCGCAGGGCGAGGACGCGCTCGCGCACGGCCCGCTTGGCGGCGCTGGGTCCGGTGGGTTCGGTGGGCCCGGTGGGTCCGGTTGGTTCGGCGCTCTGCGGCAGCGGTTCGGTCTGGGGCACGGGTGGCGTCTCCGGGGTGTCAGGGGCCCGACCCTGCGGGGCCGTTGACCAGATCATATGAACTTAGATTAGGCTAACCTAAGTAAGGCGTTCCGGATCCCCCGAGGAGCTCTCCACCCCATGCCTGCCGTCGAAACCCAGATCGCCGACAGTCAGACCGTCGACAGCCAGATCGCCGACAGTCGGGCCGCCCACAGCCGGACCGTCGACGGTCAGGCCGCCGACGTCCCCCTGCTCGCCGCCCAGGCCGCCATCTGGTACGCCCAGGCCCTCGACCCCGACAGTCCGGTCTACAACACCGGCGACGCCGTCGAGATCACCGGCCCGCTCGACGACGAGCGGTTCGAACAGGCGCTGCGGCAGGCGGTGGAGGAGGCCCAGGCGCTGAGCGCCGTCGTCGTCACCGACCCGGACGGCACGCCCCGCCAGCGGCTGAGCCCCGGCCGCCACTGGCCGCTGCACCGCCTGGACCTGCGCGCCGCCGAAGACCCGGCCGCCGAGGCCGAGGCCTGGATGCGCGCCGACCTCGCCCGCCCGGCCGACCTCGCCGAGGGCCCGCTGTTCACCCACGCGCTCATCCGGCTCACCGGGGACCGCCGGCTCTGGTACCGCCGCATCCACCACCTCGCCGTCGACGCCTACGCGTTGACCCTCCTCGGTGACCGGGTCGCGGCCCTCTACACCGCCCTCGCCACCGGCGCCGAACCCGCGCTGAACCCCTTCGCCGGACTCGCCGAGGCCGCCGCCGAGGAGGCCGCCTACCGCGAGAGCGCGCAGTACGGGGCCGACCGCGCCCACTGGTCGGCCCGGATGGCCGACGCCGACACCCCGGCCACCCTCCCGGGCACCCCCGAGCCCGGCGCGTCCCCCGAGTCCGGCGCGTCTCCCGAGCCCGGCGCGTCTCGCGAAGCCGGCGCATCCCCCGAGCCCGGCGCGTCTCGCGAAGCCGGCGCGTCCGGCGCATCGATCCGCCTCACCGCCGAGCTGCCCG
>NZ_LFVW01000619.1:0-6777 GCF_001182915.1 Kitasatospora sp. MY 5-36 | reverse complement strand
CCCCCGCCGCAGCAGGCCCAGCACGGCCACGCCCCGGCCGGTCAGCCGCCGCACGGCCACGCCCCGGCGGGACAACCGCCGCACGGCCAACCGCCGTTCGGCCAGCAGCCGCTCGGGCAGTCCCCGCTCGGCCAGCCGCCGGCGGCCCAGCAGGCCGTCGCCCCGCCCGTCCCCCAGCAGCCGCAGGCCCCGGCGCACCAGCACACCTACGGCTACCCGCCGCCGGAGGGCGCGTTCCCCGACACCTCGGTGCGCGAGGACTCCGGCCCGGTGTACGCCCAGCCGACCGGCCCCGGCCCGAACAGCCGCGGCGGCGACTTCGGCACCTCGTTCAACCTGGCCCCGCCCGTCCCCCAGCAGCCCCAGGAGACCGCCCCGGCCGAGCCGGTGCGGACCAACTGGATCGCCGTGGTCTCGGCCGACCGGGACTACTTCACCGACATGATGGCCCGCAGCGGCCCCGAGGCGGCCGGCCTGTTCTTCCCGCCGTACTGCCCCGAGCGCCGGATCCCGCTGACCGGCCGCGGCCAGCTGCGGATCGGGCGGCGCAGCCAGCACCGCGGCACGGTGCCGGAGATCGACCTGTCCGTCCCGCCGGAGGACCCGGGCGCCTCGCACCAGCACGCGCTGCTCGCCGAACAGGCGGACGGCAGCTGGGTCCTGGTGGACCAGGACTCGACCAACGGCACCACCATGAACGGCGGCGCGGAGCCCGTCCCGCCGCACACCGCGGTACCGCTGAACGACGGCGACCGGATCCACATCGGCGCCTGGACCACCATCACCGTGCACCGCGGCTGACCGGCCGTCGGTCGGAGGGGATTCTCCGACTGAAAACCCGTCAAATCGTTACCTGACCACACGTCGGTGACAACTCCGGCCGGGCCGGGCGGAATTCGACATCCGCCCGGCCCGGATTTGTTTGGGCCATCCTCAAAATATCCGCAAATTCGCCGCCGCGGGCGTGCGCCGGAGCCTTCCCTGCCCCTAGGCTCAGGCCACATGACTGCTGCTATATCCGCTGACGGCATCCGCCAGCGGTACGGGGATGTGCAGGCCGTCGACGGGGTGTCGTTCACCGTCGAGGCCGGCGAGTTCTACGGGATCCTGGGCCCGAACGGCGCCGGGAAGACCACCACGATGGAGATCCTGGAGGGCGTCCGGAAACCGGACGAGGGCCGGGTCGAGCTGCTGGGCATGGCGCCCTGGCCGCGAAATCCGAAACTGCTGCCGCGAATCGGCGTGCAGTTCCAGGCCTCCGCTTTCTTCCGGAAACTGACGGCCCGGGAGACCATCCGCACCTTCGCGTCGTTCTACGGGGTCGGCCCCAAGCGGGCCGACGCGATGCTGGAGCGGGTCGGCCTCTCGGACAAGGCCGAGACCCTGACCGACCAGATGTCCGGCGGCCAGGCCCAGCGCCTGTCGATCGCCTGCGCGCTGGCCCACGACCCGGAGCTCGTCTTCCTGGACGAGCCCACCACCGGGCTGGACCCGCAGGCCCGGCGCAACCTCTGGGACCTCCTGCGGGACATCAACGCCGAGGGCCGCACGGTCGTGCTGACCACGCACTACCTGGACGAGGCCGAGGTGCTCTGCGACCGGGTCTCGATCATGGACCACGGCAAGATCCTGCACACCGGCGCCCCGGCGGCGCTGATCCGCGAGATCGACGACACCGTCCGGATCAGCGTGGCCTCCGGCCAGCTCCCGCTCGAGCGCGCCCGGGAGCTGCTGACCGCGGCCGGCGCGGAGATCGCCACCCTGGAGGACGACAGCGTCTCGCTCTCCGTCTCCACCCGCCTCCCGGCTCCGGTGCTCAGCGTCCTCGCCGAGCAGAACGCGCTGCGCGGCCTGGAAGTGCGCGGCGCCACCCTGGAGGACGTCTTCCTCCAGCTGACCGGACGGGAGTTCCGCGCATGACCGCCACCACCCCCACCGAGCCGCAGGCCCCCGCCCGGCGCGGCGGCCCGGCCGCCGGCGAGCGGGAGCGGGTCAGCGCGTTCTGGAGCCTGTCCCGCGCCATGCTGCTCGGGATGAAGCGCGACCGCACCGCGGCCTTCTTCATCCTGCTGTTCCCGCTGGTGTTCCTGGTCTTCTTCGGCTCCGTGACCAAGGGCTCCGGCAGCCCGCACGCCAAGGTGGCGCAGGTCGGCGCGGTGAAGCTGTTCGACTCGATCCAGGGCGAGGACCGGGCCGGGCTGGACAAGGTCCTCACCATCACGAAGACCGACGACGAGGCCGGCACGCTGGAGAAGGTCCGCAAGGGCGACTACGACGCGCTGATCAAGCAGGGCCCGAACGGCACGGTCGAGCTGCGCTACACCGCCGCCGACCAGGTCCGGGCCGGCGCGCTCCAGGGCATCCTCAACTCGGTGGTCCAGAGCGCCAACCAGGCCGCCACCGGGCAGAAGCCGGCCTTCGTGCTGGACTCCCAGCAGGTCGAGGACAAGTCGCTCAAGCCGATCCAGTTCCTCACCCCCGGCCTGCTCGGCTGGGCCGTCGCCACCGGCGCGGTGTTCGGCGCCGCGCTGACCCTGGTCAACTGGCGCAAGACCAAGGTGCTGCGCCGGCTGCGGCTGGCCCCGCTCAGCGCCGGAACCGTGATCAGCTCCCGGATCCTGGTCTCGCTGCTGACCGCGTTCCTGCAGACCGCCGTCTTCCTGGTGGTCGCGACCGGCTTCTTCGGGCTGAAACTCACCGGCAACTGGTGGCTGGTCATCCCGCTGGTGGCCTGCGCGACGCTCGCCTTCATGTCGATCGGCCTGCTGGCCGGCTCGGTCGCCAAGACCGAGGAGGCGGCCAACGGCATCTCGCAGATCATCGTGCTGCCGATGTCCTTCCTGTCCGGCTCGTTCTTCCCGCTGGACGGCGCCCCGGAGTGGCTGAAGGCCGTCTCCAAGGTCATGCCGCTGCACTACCTGGTCGAATCCGCCCAGTCGGTGCTCACCCGCGGCGGCGGCGTCATGGACGCCGTGCCGACCATGGGCGGCCTGCTGCTCTTCGCGGCCGTGCTGACCGGCATCTCCTGGAAGCTGTTCCGCTGGGAGGACTGACCGTCCGGCGCTGATCTGCTACGCCGACGTCCGCGCCGACGTCCGCCGGTCCCCTCCCGACGGGGTCGTACGCCTTTGGTCCCGGTGTACGACCCCGTCGGCGTCTGCGACCATGGTCGGGTGAGAGAGATCCGGCGAGGCACGTTGAGCGAGGAGACCTTCTACGACCAGGTCGGCGGTGAGCCGACCTTCCGGCGGCTGGCCCACCGGTTCTACGAAGGCATCGCCGAGGACGAGTTGCTGCGGCCGATGTACCCCGAGGAGGACCTCGGGCCCGCCGAGGAGCGGATGGCCCTCTTCCTGATGCAGTACTGGGGCGGCCCGCGCACCTACAGCGAGCGGCGCGGCCACCCGCGGCTGCGGATGCGGCACGCGCCGTTCAAGGTCGACAAGGCCGCGCACGACGCCTGGCTCACCCACATGCGGGCGGCCGTCGCGGACCTGGAGCTGCCGGCCGAGCACGAGCAGCAGCTGCTCGAGTACCTGGTCTACGCCGCCGCCTCGATGATCAACACCCCGGGCTGAGCCCGGAGCGCTCCTCGGCGGAGCGGGCCGGGCCCCGGACCGCCGTTACCGGAGCGGGCTGAGGCCCAGCCCCGCGCCCGGCGCGGCCGCGGTCCGCACCACCACCGAGCCCACCGGGGAGCTCAACCGCAGCCAGCCGCCCGCCCGGTGCACCGAGAGCGGCGCCTCGGGGCTCAGGAAGCCGATCCGGTACGAGGCGTGGACGGCGCGCAGCGGCAGCTCCGGCAGTACCGAGACCGGACGGGACCACACCTCGTCCGCCAGCCGGTCCAGCACCGCGCGGGTGCGGTGGTGCTCCGGGACGGCCTCGCTGCGCTCGCGGAACTCCCCGACCGCCGCCATCAGTTCGCGGCACACCTCGGCCGCCGGCGGAGTGCCGACCGGGCGCCAGCCGGTGCGCGGCGGCAGCAGCCCGGCCCAGGCCGGACCGGTCACCGGCGCGGGCAGCGCGACGGCGCCCGAAGCTGCGTCCACGCCGTCCAGCAGCTGGCCCGCGGAGACGGTCAGGTCCACCGGCTCGTCCAGACCGTCCAGCCGGGCCGTGCGGATCGCCAGCACGCCCGAGTCGCCCAGCGGCAGCCGTCCGAAGACCGCCAGCACGCCGTCCCCCTCGCCCGGGCCCACCGCCTGGATCCGGACGGCCGCCGCCCGGTCGAAGCGCAGCAGGCGCAGCAGGAAGGCGGAGAGGTCGGCGGCCTCCCCGGTGTCGGTCAGGGCGAGACGGGCGGTGATGGTCACAGTGGTTCAGCTCGAATCGTCGGGTGCGGTCAGA
The DNA here is from genome assembly GCF_001182915.1 of Kitasatospora sp. MY 5-36. Classification (NCBI taxonomy): domain Bacteria; kingdom Bacillati; phylum Actinomycetota; class Actinomycetes; order Kitasatosporales; family Streptomycetaceae; genus Kitasatospora; species Kitasatospora sp. MY 5-36. The sequence goes on along the minus strand of NZ_LFVW01000619.1, from coordinate 2,427 downwards.
CGGCGGCGACTACCGGCTCTTCGTCCATGAAGCGGCCGAGGAACTCCCGCTCCACCGGCGAGATCCGGCGCGGCCGGCCCTCGGCCAGGTCGTAGGGGACGACCACGGTGGACGCCCGGACGTACACGATGTCGCCGCCGTCCTCGGCGACGTCCTTGATCTCGTACGAGACGGTCAGCGAGGCGCCGCCGATCTTCGTCACCCAGGTCTCGATGGTGACCGGCTCGGGCCGGTGCACCAGCGGACGCTTGTAGTCGATCTCGTGGCGGGCCACCACCGAGCCGCCCGCGAACTCCCCGGCACCGGCCGCGGCGGCCTGGGTGAACATGAAGTCGATCCGGGCCTCCTCCAGGTAGCGCAGGAAGACCACGTTGTTGACGTGCCCGAAGGCGTCCATGTCGGACCAGCGCAGCGGGCAGGCGTAGATGTGGCGAGCCACGGGAGTTCTCCTCGGTGTCCGGTCGCCCGCCGCCGTCCACCGCCGGGGCGGCGGTCGGTCGGCGACGGGCCGCGGCCCGGCAGGCCGCCCCGGAGGGCAGTCTGCCGGGCCGTTGTGACGGCTGGGTGTCAGCCTCGGGTCAGCTTCTTGTACGTGGCCCGGTGCGGACGGGCGGCGTCGGCGCCGAGCCGCTCGATCTTGTTCTTCTCGTACGACTCGAAGTTGCCCTCGAACCAGAACCACTTGCTCTCGCCCTCGTAGGCGAGGATGTGGGTGGCCACCCGGTCCAGGAACCAGCGGTCGTGGGAGATGACCACGGCGCAGCCGGGGAACTCCAGCAGGGCGTTCTCCAGCGAGGAGAGCGTCTCGACGTCGAGGTCGTTGGTGGGCTCGTCGAGGAGCAGCAGGTTGCCGCCCTGCTTGAGGGTCAGCGCCAGGTTCAGGCGGTTGCGCTCACCACCGGAGAGCACGCCGGCCGGCTTCTGCTGGTCCGGGCCCTTGAAGCCGAAGGCCGACACGTAGGCGCGGGACGGCATCTCGACCTGGCCGACGTTGATCCAGTCCAGACCGTCGGAGACGACCTCCCAGAGGGTCTTCTTCGGGTCGATGTTGGCGCGGGTCTGGTCGACGTAGCTGATCTTGACCGTCTCGCCGACCTTGACCGTGCCGCTGTCCGGGGTCTCCAGGTCCTGGAGCATCTTGAACAGGGTGGTCTTGCCGGCGCCGTTCGGGCCGATGATGCCGACGATGCCGTTGCGCGGCAGGGTGAAGCTCAGGTCGTCGATCAGGACCTTCTCACCGAAGGCCTTGTTGAGGTTCTCGACCTCGATGACGATGCTGCCCAGGCGCGGGCCCGGCGGGATCTGGATCTCCTCGAAGTCCAGCTTCCGCATCTTGTCCGCCTCGGCCGCCATCTCCTCGTAGCGGGCCAGACGGGCCTTGGACTTCGCCTGGCGGCCCTTGGCGTTGGAGCGGACCCACTCCAGCTCCTCCTTGAGGCGCTTGGCGCGCTTGGCGTCCTTCTGCCCCTCGACCTTCAGGCGGGACTGCTTGGACTCCAGGTAGGTGGAGTAGTTGCCCTCGTAGCCGATCGCGCGGCCGCGGTCGAGCTCCAGGATCCAGCCGGCCACGTTGTCCAGGAAGTACCGGTCGTGGGTGACGGCGACGACGGTGCCGGGGTACTTGGCCAGGTGCTGCTCCAGCCAGTTCACCGACTCGGCGTCCAGGTGGTTGGTGGGCTCGTCGAGCAGCAGCAGGTCGGGGGACTCCAGCAGCAGCTTGCAGAGCGCCACGCGGCGCTTCTCGCCACCGGAGAGCTTGGTGACCGGCCAGTCGCCGGGCGGGCAGCCCAGGGCGTCCATGGCCTGCTCCAGCTGGGCCTCCAGGTCCCACGCGTTGGCGTGGTCCAGCTCCTCCTGGAGCTTGCCCATCTCGTCCAGCAGGGCGTCCGAGTAGTCGGTCGCCATCAGCTCGGCGATCTCGTTGAAGCGGTCGAGCTTCCCCTTGATCTCCTTGACGCCGTCCTCGACGTTCTCCAGGACGGTCTTGGTCTCGTCCAGCGGCGGCTCCTGGAGCAGCATGCCGACGGTGAAACCGGGCGAGAGGAAGGCGTCGCCGTTGGAGGGGTGCTCCAGGCCGGCCATCATCTTCAGCACGGTGGACTTACCGGCGCCGTTGGGGCCCACGACGCCGATCTTCGCTCCGGGGAGGAAGCTGAGCGTCACGTCGTCAAGGATGACCTTGTCTCCGTGAGCCTTGCGCACCTTGCGCATCGTGTAGATGTATTCCGCCACGTGAGATCGCTCCGGCGTCGTCGGGAGTATTCGGCTTGCAGCCTTCCATTGTGCCGCACCCGGCCCTGAGGCCCGAATCGCCTGGATGACCCCACCGGGGTATCCGGAAGCGCTCCCGCCCGCCCCGGCCCCGCCGCCCGGACCGCGGCCGCCCGGCGCCCCCGCTCCCGCCCTCCCGGCCGCCTCTCCGCGGCC
>NZ_LFVW01000618.1:0-6798 GCF_001182915.1 Kitasatospora sp. MY 5-36 | reverse complement strand
TCAGGGCTTGGCGCCCTGCCGGGTGGCGGCCTGCGGCACCGGAACGGCCCGAGGGACCGGGACGGGGCCCGGCGCCTCGACGAGTGCCGGGACGTGCCCGTCCACGAGCGCCGGCACCGGCCCTTCGGCCAGTGCCGGGAGTGCCGGTTCGTGCGGGTCGGCCGCCATCGCGGCACGCCGGCGCCGTTCGATCACGGCGGCCGCGCTCGCCACCACGGCCATGCCCTTGGCCACGGCCTTGAAGGCCTTTCCGCCCCGCGCCATCCTCGCTACCACCGCTCCCCTGCCGAACCCGCCGTGTCCGGCGGTACGCCGCGGGTCCTGCCGCGGCCGTCAGGGATGACGCTACCCGCCGGAGGAGCGGCGAGTCCGGTCGCCGGTCCGTTCGACTCGAACCGTCCATCCCGATGAACCGGACAAAACGCAAGGTTCCATACGGTTTCGGACACGGTTCACCGGGGAGGAGTCGGGACGAGACCCCGGAGCCCAGCCGCCGAGGTCGCCCCACGGCCAACCGCCGGCGGACCGGCCGGTGCGGGGAGCAACCAGGACCCCTCCCCGCGCCCCGCGTCCGCAACCGGGGCCGCACCGCCCGAGGGCGCACTGGTCAGCGCCGCCCGGGCGGCGCGGTCCGCCCCCTCGCCGCGAACCGGAGAACCGCCGAACCGGAGAACGTCCTGGCCGGAGAACGCCACGGCCCCCGGTCGCTCGCCCGAGGAGGGCGAACGGCCGGGGGCCGGGTGGAACCGCGCCGCCGGAGCGGCAGCCGTTTCCTAGTACCAGTTGTGCGCCTGCCAGAACGACCACGCACCGCAGGGGCTGCCGTAGCGGGAGTTCATGTAGCCGACGCCCCACTTGATCTGGGTGGCCGGGTTGGTGCGCCAGTCGGCACCGGCCGAGGCCATCTTGGTGCCGGGCAGCGCCTGGACCAGACCGTAGGCACCGGAGCTCTTGTTGGTCGCGGTGTAGTCCCAGCCGCTCTCGCGCTTCACGATCTGGCTGAAGCACTGGAACTGCGCGTCGTTGCCGACGATCTGCCGGGCCAGGTCCTGGACCGAGCCGGGGCTGACCGAGACGGGCGGCGCGCTGTCCTCCACCGCGCTCATCGCGGAGCGGGACTTGGAACGGTTCGCGGCGGCCTCGTCGGCCTTGCGCTTGTCGTCCGCGGCCTTGGCGGCCTTCTCCGCGTCGGCCTTGGCCTGGGCGTCGGCCTTCGCCTGGGCGTCCGCGGCGGCCTGCTGGCGCGCGGCCTCCTCGGCGGCCTTCTGCTCCGCGGCGGCCTTGGCGGCTGCGTCGGCGGAGGCCTGCTGGGCGGATGCCTGCTGGCCGATGTTGTCACTGATGGTCTGCGCCTGGGCGCCAGAGGGGACTTCGGCAAGCAGGGTCGCGCCCGCGACGTCGACCGTCTGCGTCGTCTTGCCCTCGCTGCCCGAGGCCATGCCCACGACGGCACCGACAGCGGTGACGGCGGTGGCGGAGGCCACAGCGACTCCCCGGACCGAGATCCGAGTCACATGGATTCCTTCCAGCATCGCCCACGCGTGACCGTACGGGCGCAACATGCCCCTTGACACTGACCTCCGCACGGTGCACTGGTCACGGGAGGTGCTGGCCCGGCGTCCGGCCGAGGTGAGTCGACCAGGCGTTGGAATCGGGCGGCGTACGGCTCAACGTTCTTCAATTGTGCGTCCACCGACCGGAGTTGGTGGACCTTCCGGGGCCTGACCTCCGGTGGCCGGAAGCCCTGCCGCGCCGTACGCGGGGCCTGACAGAACCCTCACCATGCCGCACCGGGTACGGTCGACGCAATTCCCGCCCGCGTGGCGCATGTCACATTCACCGCACGGCAGTTCCCCGGACGGAAAGCACTCGATGTGATGAAACGGACGGGGCCCGCTCCCTCAGGAGCGGGCCCCCGGCCATGAGTTGACCGTATTGTCCGACTATGCCCTCGGAGGGCGGATCACGGGTGGATGTCCTCCAGCATCTCCGTGACCAGCGCCGCGATCGGCGAACGCTCCGAGCGGGTGAGCGTGATGTGGGCGAAGAGCGGATGACCCTTCAGCTTCTCCACCACCGCCACCACGCCGTCGTAGCGGCCCACCCGGAGGTTGTCCCGCTGCGCCACGTCGTGGGTGAGCACCACCCGCGAGCCCTGGCCGATCCGGGACAGCACCGTCAGCAGGACGTTCCGCTCCAGCGACTGCGCCTCGTCCACGATCACGAAGGCGTCGTGCAGCGAGCGCCCCCGGATGTGGGTCAGCGGCAGCACCTCCAGCATCCCGCGGGAGATGACCTCCTCGATCACGTCCGGGGTGGTGACGGCGGAGAGGGTGTCGAAGACCGCCTGCGCCCAGGGGCCCATCTTCTCCGCCTCGGAACCGGGCAGGTAGCCCAGCTCCTGCCCGCCGACCGCGTACAGCGGCCGGAAGACCATCACCTTGCGGTGCTGCCTCCGCTCCAGCACCGCTTCCAGCCCCGCGCACAGCGCCAGCGCCGACTTCCCGGTGCCGGCCCGGCCGCCCATCGAGACGATCCCGATCTCCGGGTCGAGCAGCAGGTCCAGCGCCACCCGCTGCTCGGCGCTGCGCCCGCGCAGCCCGAACGCCTCGCGCTCCCCGCGCACCAGCCGCACCCGGCCGTCGCCGGTGACCCGGCCGAGCGCCCGGCCGCGCTCCGAGGTCAGCACCAGTCCGGTGTGGACCGGGAGCTCGGCGGCCCCGTCGACGTCCACCCCGGCGTCGTGGCCGACCGAGAAGAGCGCGTCCACCTGATCGGCCGGGACGTGCAGCTCGGTCATGCCCGTCCAGCCGGAGGTGATCGCCAGCTCGGCCCGGTACTCCTCGGCGAGCAGGCCCACCGAACTGGCCTTGATCCGCAGCGGCAGGTCCTTGGACACGACGGTGACGTCGTAGCCCTCGGCCTGGAGGTTGCGGGCGACCGCGAGGATCCGGGTGTCCGCCTCACCGCCGCCGGCCCGGTAGCCGACCGGCAGTATCGACACGTCGGAGTGGTTGAGCTCGACCCGGATGGTGCCGCCGAGCTCGCCGACCGGGATCGGCTCGTCGAGCCGGCCGTGCCGGATGCGGTAGTCGTCGAGCAGCCGCAGCGCCTGGCGGGCGAAGTAGCCCAGCTCCGGGTGGTGCCGCTTGGCCTCCAGCTCGGTGACGACCACCACCGGGAGGACGACCTCGTGCTCCTCGAAGCGGGTCATGGCGAGCGGGTCCGCCAGGAGCACGCTGGTGTCGAGAACGTACGTGCGCCGGTCTGGTGTCCGGCGGCTCTTGGAACTGACCACTAGGCCTCCAGAGCGGATGACCCTGCGTCATCCGCGGCAAGCCGGCCCCCGCTGCCCCGGTGGCCTCGGGACCGGACTGACTGGAGTATTCCCAGGCGGGGAACGGTGCATTCGCGCCCCCGGCGAACTGACGGATCATTGCCGGTGAACGTTTGGCCTCGCCCGGGCGCCGGGTAGGCCAGGCCTACGGCGGTCATTTCCTCCGGACGGCCCGACCTGGGACGACGGCCCCCGGACACGGGGTCACCGCCCCCGAGGGCGCGGGGCACCGGCCCCGGGAACGCGGGGCACCGGCCCGGGGACGCCGGGCCGGAACCGGCCGATCCGGGACTACAGCCCCAGCCGCCGGTGGCGCTGCTCGTAGGCGCGCAGCGCGCGCAGGAAGTCGACCTTGCGGAAGGCCGGCCAGTACGCCTCGCAGAAGTAGAACTCGCTGTGCGCGCTCTGCCAGAGCAGGAAGCCGGACAGCCGCTGCTCGCCCGAGGTGCGGATGATCAGGTCCGGGTCGGGCTGGTTGCGGGTGTACAGGTGCTCGGCGATGTGCTCGACGGTCAGGACCTCGGCCAGTTCCTCGATCGAGGTGCCGCGTCCGGCCTGCTCCTGGAGCAGCGAGCGGACGGCGTCGGCGATCTCGTGCCGACCGCCGTAGCCGACCGCGACGTTGACCGTTATCCCGTCGATGTCGGCGGTCTGGTCGGCGGCCCGCTTGAGCACGTCGGCGGTGTGCTGGGGCAGCAGGTCCAGCGCGCCGACCGGGTTGACCCGCCAGCGGCGGGCGGCGGCCAGGCCGGTGACGGCGTCCTCGATGATGCCGAGCAGCGGGACGAGCTCGTCGGCCGGGCGGTCCAGGTTGTCGGTGGAGAGCATCCAGAGGGTGACGACCTTGACGTGGGTCTCGTCGCACCAGCCGAGGAACTCGCTGATCTTGTCGGCGCCGCGCTGGTGGCCGTACGCGGTGGAGCCGCCCGCCGCCTTGGCCCAGCGGCGGTTGCCGTCCAGGATCACGCCGATGTGGCGCGGGGTGCTCGCGAGGTGGACCTCGACCCGTCGCCCGTAGAGCCCGTACATCCCGCCGAGCAGGGTGCGCAGCCCCGGCGTCCGTTCGGCGACATCGCGCAGACCCATGTTTCCCGGCCCCTCCGTGCTCGTTGCAACTGGTGCGTCTCCGCCCCCGGCGCAGCCTACTCCGGCGCGCAGGTGCACAGTAAAGCCGCAGGTAGCGGTCTGGTCACGGTCCTGTACGAAGTCTGTCCCGACGGGCGTGTCGGGGGTCCTCCGGACGGGTGGCGGGGCCTCCGCGGGGTCGTTGCGGGGCCTCCGGGGCGCGGACACGGAACGGTCTCCGAATCCTTAACGGAACCGTAAGCCGTTCTTCCGATGCTTGACGACCAGCAATGGTCTAGTCCAGCTTTTGATCCGGGACGGAACGATCCTCCTGCTCCGCCCCGCAGGCTCACTTCGGACCTCCCCTCCCCCACACGCGGCCGCCGCGCCCCCCACCGCGGCGGCCGCTCCTCCCCCAGGAGCGTCGCCCCATGGCCCGTACGCTGAACCAGCCTTCGCACAAGCGCCGGCGCAGCCCCCTCCCGGCCGTCGCGGCCGGCGCCACCACCCTCGCCCTGGCCGGCGGCGGCCTCGCCCTCTTCGCCGGCGGTGCCAGCGCGGCGGTCGGCAACCTGGTCGCCAACGGCGGCTTCGACGGCGGGCTCGGCGGCTGGACCTGCACCGGCGCCGCGACCACGGTGTCCTCCCCGGTCCACTCCGGCACCGGCGCGCTCCAGGCCACCCCGGGCGCCGGCGACACCGCCGAGTGCGCCCAGACCATCAGCGTGCTGCCCAACACCAGCTACACGCTGAGCGCGTGGGTCCAGGGCCCGTACGTCTACCTCGGCGCGCGCGGCACCGGCGGCACCGACCCGTCCGCGTGGTCGAACCAGAACAGCTGGAACCAGCTGTCCACCACCTTCACCACCGGGGCGAACACCACCAGCGTCACCGTCTACCTGCACGGCTGGTACGGCCAGAGCGCCTACCTGGCCGACGACGTCGCACTGGTCGGCCCCGGCGGCACCGGCACCCCGTCGCCGACCGCGACCCCCACGCCGACCCCGACGCCGACGGCCACCGCCTCCCCCACGGCCACCGCGACGCCCACCCAGACGGCGACCCCGACCCCCACCGGGACGCCCACCCAGACCCCGACGGCGACCCCCACCGCCACGCCGACCAGCACCACCCCGCCGGTCACCGGCCTGCCCGCCCACGCGGTCACCGGCTACTGGCAGAACTTCGACAACGGCTCGACCGCGCAGCGGCTGAGCGACGTCCAGAGCGCGTACGACATCATCGCGGTGTCCTTCGCCGACGCCGTGCCGACCAGGACCGGCGCGATCAGCTTCACCCTGGACCCAGGCCTGTCCAAGGCCCTCGGCGGCTACACCGACGCCCAGTTCCGCGCCGACGTCAAGGCCAAGCAGGCGGCCGGCAAGAAGGTCATCCTCTCCATCGGCGGCCAGAACGGCGCGATCACCGTCGGGGACGCCACCGCCGGCGCCAACTTCACCAACAGCGCCTACGCGATCATCAAGGACTACGGCTTCGACGGCATCGACGTCGACCTGGAGAACGGCGTCCAGGCCGGTCCGCTCGGCGACGCGCTGCACGCCCTGCAGGCCAAGGTCGGCCCCGGCTTCGTCCTGACCATGGCCCCCGAGACCATCGGGATGTACAACACCTCCGGCGCCTACTTCCAGCTGGCGCTGAAGACCAAGGACATCCTCACCGTCGTCAACACCCAGTTCTACAACTCGGGCGGCATGAACGGCTGCGACGGCAAGGTCTACAACCAGGGCACCATCGACTTCATCACCGCGCAGGTCTGCACCCAGATCCAGGGCGGCCTGCGGCCGGACCAGGTGGGCATCGGCGTCCCGGCCTCCAGCCGGGCGGCGGGCGGCGGCTACGTCTCGCCGACCGTGGTGAACAACGCGCTGGACTGCCTGGCCACCGGTAACAACTGCGGCAGCTTCGTGCCGCCGGCCAAGTGGCCGACCATCCGCGGCGCGATGACCTGGTCGACCAACTGGGACGCCAACAACGGCAACGCCTTCTCCAACACGGTCGGCCCGTTCGTCCACAAGATGCCGTGACGGCCGGGAGGCCGTGACCCCCTAGAGCCCAACTCCCCCGGCGCGCCGCTCCTTGAGGGTGGGGCCTGCGCGTCGGCGGCGGGGCCCGTCGTACCGACCGGTACGGCGGGCCCTTCCGTTTCCCCTGTCCCCTCTATTAGGGGCCGGGTCCGGAAGGGGCGGTGGCGGGGTCCTCCGGGGGCCGGGAGCGGGGCCGGGAGCGGGGTGGACCGGAGGCCGGGGCGGCTCCCGGTTGGCGCCTGGTACGGCTCCGCTCACCGCGCCAGGACCGCGGTGAGCGCGCCGAGCAGCAGGAACGGGCCGACCGGGAGGTCGAGCCCGCGCACCGGGCGGCGGCGGGCCAGCGCGGCG
>NZ_LFVW01000617.1:0-6804 GCF_001182915.1 Kitasatospora sp. MY 5-36 | reverse complement strand
CGGCCGGGGTCAGGCCGCGGTCGCGGGCGGCGTCGACGACGGCGCGGGCGAGCGGGTGCTCGCTGGGGTGCTCGGCCGCGGCCGCCAGTGCCAGCAGCTCCGCCTCGGCGAGGCCGGAGCCGGTGAGCGGCCGGAGGTCGGTGACGCGCGGGGTGCCCTCGGTGAGGGTGCCGGTCTTGTCGAGGGCGACGGCGTCGACCTGGCCCAGACGCTCCATCACGACGGCGGACTTGACCAGGACGCCGTGCCGTCCGGCGTTGGCGATGGCGGAGAGCAGCGGCGGCATGGTGGCCAGCACCACCGCGCACGGGGAGGCGACGATCATGAAGGTCATCGCCCGCAGCAGCGAGCCGGTGAAGGCCGCGCCGAAGGCCAGCGGGACGGCGAAGACGGCGAGGGTGGCGGCCACCATGCCGAGCGAGTAGCGCTGTTCGACCTTCTCGATGAACAGCTGGGTGGGCGCCTTGGTCTCGGAGGCCTCCTCGACCAGCTGCACGATCCGGGCGATCACCGTATCCGAGGCGTCCCGCTCGACCCGCAGCCGCAGCGCCCCGGTGCCGTTGAGGGTGCCGGCGAACACCTCGTCACCGGGCTGCTTGGCGACCGGCAGCGGCTCGCCGGTGATGGTGGCCTGGTCGACCTCGCTCGCGCCGTCGAGCACCCGCCCGTCGGCGCCGATCCGCTCGCCGGGCCTGACCAGCACGGTGTCCCCGACGGCCAGCCGCTCGGTGGGCACGGTCTCCTCGCCGCCGTCGGGCAGCAGCCGGGTGGCGGTGGCCGGGGCGAGGTCGAGCAGTCCGCGCACCGAGTCGGCGGTACGGGCGGTGGCCAGCGCCTCCAGGGCGCCGGAGGTGGCGAAGATGACGATCAGCAGCGCGCCGTCCATGACCTGCCCGACGGCGGCGGCGCCGAGCGCGGCCACGATCATCAGCAGGTCGACGTCGAGGGTCTTCTCCCGCAGCGCCTGGAGCCCGGCCCAGCCGGGTTCCCAGCCGCCGGTGGCGTAGGCGAGGGCGTACAGCGGGCCCCAGGTCCAGGCGGGGGCGCCGGTCAGCTGGAGCGGCAGCGCGACCAGGAAGAGCACCGTCGCGGCGGCGGCCCAGCGGGCCTCGGGCAGCGACAGCACCCGGGTGCGCCGCCGGGGCGCGGTGTCCGGACGCGGCGCGCCCGGGGACGCGGGGCGCTCGGTCAGGGTGGTGGAGGACATGGCGGACGGGACCCTTCGGGGCAGGCCTGGGCAGGGCGGGGCCGTTGACTCACTCACGATACATGAACATATGAAGGCCCCTTCATCTATCAGTTGTAGTATTGCCCGCATGGGTCATGGAGCCACCCCCGCCACCGCCGTCCCGCACACGCGCCTGGACGCCACCAGCGCTGCCCGGGTGGCCACCACCCTGCAAGCCCTGGCCACACCCTCCCGGCTGCTGATCCTCTCCCGGCTGCGCGAGGGCCCCTGCGCCGCCACCGAGCTCGCCGCCGAGGTCGGCCTGGAGCAGTCCGCCTGCTCCCACCAGCTGCGCCTGCTGCGCAACCTCGGCCTGGTCATCGGCCGGCGCAACGGCCGCCAGGTCGTCTACGCGCTCTACGACAACCACGTCGCCGCACTGCTCGACCAGGCCGTCTACCACATCGAGCACCTGCGCCTGGGACTCAGCGACGCCGACGCCCCCCAGGACCCGGACGAGCCGGTCGGCACCGCCACCCGCTGAGCACCACGGGCCCGCCCGCGTCGTCCGCTCGCAGCCGTCCTCGGCCGCCCCCAACCGTTCTCAGCCGGACGCGTCGGGAACCGGCCTCCGGGACACCTCGGGACCGATCCGCACCCGCCGGGCCAGCAGGTCCGCGAAGGCCACGGTGAGCGGGTCGGGACGGGTACGGGTGTACGCCGTGAGGGTGCGCAGGACCGGGGGGTCCGGGCGCAGCAGCGCGCCCTCGAAGTGGGCTGGCACGATGTCGGCCGGCACCAGGGCGGGCCCGAGCCCCGCCGCGGCCAACAGCGGTGCGGCAGAGGTCTGTTCGGCGCGGATCGCCGCCCTGGGATGGAAACCCGCCCGGGCGCAGACCTGGTCGAGCAGGTCGGCGAGCCCGTTGTCCGGGGCGTAGTGGACCCAGTCGCGGTCGGCGAGTTCGGCCAGGCCGACCGTACCGGCGGGACGGTCGGCCAGCGGGTCCTCGGCGGGCAGCACCACGGTGAACTCCTCGACGCCGAGTTCCCTGATCGGCCCCTCCCAGCCGGTGGGCACCGGGCCGATGGCGAGATCGGCGCGCCCCTCGGCCATGGCCTCCCGGAGCCGGTCGGCGTGGGCGTACTCGCGCAGCCGGATCCGCACGCCGGGGTGCAGGCGGCGCCAGTCCCGCAGCACGGGCGGCAGGACGCCGAGGCTCACCGAGTAGACGACGGCGACCTCCAGCTCGCCCTCCTCCAGGCCGGCCGTCCGGCGGGCCGCCGCGTGCAGGCGTTCGGCCTCGGCCAGCGCGGCGCGGGCGTGCGGCAGGACCGCCCGGCCCGTCGGGGTGAGCCGTACGGCGCGCGGCAGGCGCTCCAGCAGCGGGCCGCCGAGGGCGACCTCCAGGGCGCGGATCTGGTGGGAGAGGGCGGGCTGGGTGACGTGCAGCTGTTCGGCCGCCCGGGTGAAGGATCCGGTGTCGACCACGGTGGCCAGATATTCGAGCTGTCTGAGCGTCGGCATTGCCATGAACAGATTTTATCGCTGCGGTAGATAACAAGCCTTGGACTCATCATCGCTGGTCGGGAGAGGGTCGTGGTGCGGCCGCCGACGGGAAGCAGCGGGCGGCCGATCCCCCGATGATTCGAAGGAGTTCCGCCATGTCCGACACCACCTCCCTCCAGGGTCAGCGACTCGTCGTGGTCGGTGCGGGTTCACGCACCGGCCAGGCCCTCGCCAAGGCCGCCTCGGCGGACGGCGCCACCCTCGTACTGGCCGGCCCGGACCCGCGCAAGCTGGAGTGGACGGCCGGGGAACTGTCCGGGCCGTCCGAGGTGATCGCCCTGGACATCGCCGACGAGCGGTCCATCGCCGACTTCGCCGCCCGGGCCGGCCGCTTCGACCACCTCGTCTCGACCGCCGCGATGCCGGCCAACGGCCCGCTGCGGGATCTCGAAGCGGCCGACGTCCAGCGGGCGTTCGCGGCGAAGGTGATCGGCCCGCTGCTGCTGGCCAAGCACCTGGCCGGGCAGGTCTCCGCGAGCGGCTCGTTCACCTTCTTCTCCGGCGTGGCCGCGTGGCGTCCGGCGCCCGCGCGCACCGTGATGGCCACCACCAACGGCGCACTGGCCTTCCTGGTGCAGGCGCTGGCGGTGGAGATCGCGCCGGTCCGGGTCAACGCGGTCTCCCCCGGCATCGTCGACACCGGCTCCTGGGACGGCCTGGGCGCCGACAAGGAGGCGTTCCTGCGCGGGGTCGCCGAGCGCAACCCGGCCCGACGCGTCGGCACCCCGGAGGACCTGGTCAAGGCCGTCCGCTACGCCATCGACAACCCGTACGTCACCGGCACGGTGCTCCACGTCGACGGTGGCGGCCGGCTCGCCTGACCTCCGGCCCGCCGCGGCCGACGCGGTGTCACCCCTCCCCCGGCACGCCCGCACCCGCGGGCGTGCCCACCCCGATCCGAGGAACCGGTCCCATGAACTCGCGCACCCTGATCCGCACCACCGCCGTCCTCGCGACGGTGATCGGCCTGGCGGCCGGCACCGTGGCGGCCGCCCCCGCCCGCGACACCGGCCGCCACGACTCCGCACACGACTGGCCACAGCGCCTGATCGACCGTTCGCCCGACCTCGTCCAGCCGAAGGCCCTCACCGTGGACCACTCGATCGGCGCCCGGCGCGCCGCCCAGGAGGTCCACCTGGCACAGCAGTTGTACACGTTCTGGAACACCGGGCAGCAGCGCTACCTGGACGCGGCGATCAGCCCGCACTTCCGGGACAACACCCTGCCGCCCGGCCGTCCGCAGGGCCCCGCCGGGCCGCTCCTCGCCTCGGATAGCTTCCGCGCCGCGGTGCCGGACCTGACCTGCGAACTCTCCGACCTCCTGGTCACCGGCGACAGGATCACCGCCCGCCTGGTCTTCCGCGGCCACTTCACCGGCACCTTCGACGGCGTGCGGGGCCAGGGCCAGAGCGTCGACTTCAACGCCATCGACATCCAGCACGTCGGCACCGACCGGATCACCGAGGACTGGCACATCGAGGACAACACCGCCCTGCTGGCCCAACTGGGCGTTCGTGCCTGACGCCGCCCGGTCCCTGACGGCCCGCCGGCGCCCGGCGGCTCCTCGGCGAGGAGCCGCCGGGCGCCGGCGGGCCGCGGACGCTGTTCGTGAAGGACACCCCGGGGCTGAGGTCCACCATCGCTCGCGGCCCTGCCGCCCCGTCCGTCCGGTCCGTCGCAAGGTCACGGACGCTGCTCAACGTCCGGAGCAGGTGGCGTGGTTCGGCCGTCACGGTGCGACCGGACGGCTCCGGGTGACAGCTGAGATGAATGACTCGGGCATTGCCGTTCACACCACTTGACGGGCCGCCGCAAGCCGAGCAGACTCGCATCGCGGCACCAGCTGACATGAATCCTTGAAAGACAGCCATTCACACCAGCTGCCAATGCCTGCCCGTTCCCGGCAGCGTCCGCCTGCCCGCCTCCGGATCGCCCGTCCTCCGCGCCCCAGGAGTCCAGCATGCCCTCGAACACCCCGCCCGATGCCGCGGCCGCCGCCCCGCCCTGGTCACGCGTCGACCGCGCACCCCTGACCGGGAGTTGGTGGGCCCGCGGCCTGTGGCTGGCCGAACGTCTGAGCGGCGAGGGCGACCCGCCCGCCCCGGTCGCCGACAACCCGGCGGAGGGCAGCCTCGGCTGGCGCGCCGACCGCCGACTGGCCCGCTGGCGCTCGGCGTTCACCGACCACGCGCCGGACACCGCCGAAGCCCAGGCCCGCGCGCTCGGCATCGACCCGCCCCTGCTGCGCCGGCTGCTCGCCGAACACCCCGACAGCCTGGCCGCGCGCACCGCCAAACCGGCCTGGGCCCGGTTCGTCGAGGACGTCGTCGCCCGCGCACCACGGCTGCCCCCGGCGCCCGACGGGGAGGACACCACGGAACACGCCGAGGGGCACGACGGAACGCACCGGCACGGCTTCGCCGACTTCGCCGCCGTCGTCGAACCCTTCCTCGCCGAGGCCCTCCACCTGCTGGAGGCACCCGCCCGCACCGCGGACGCCATCGAGCCCTCCGTCCTCGCGGCGGTCCGGCGCTCGCTCACCGCCGGCCTGCGGGACCAGCTGGTGTCCGTCCTCGGCCGCACCCTCGTCCTCGAACTCCACGTGGCCCGGCTGTCCGGCCAGTTGAGCGGCGACACCCCGCAGGAGCGCTTCCACGCCTTCATCGCCTGGCAGCGGGAGCCCGAGCGGCTGGCCGCGCTGCTGGACGAGTACGCCGTCCTGGCCCGGCTGCTGGCGTGCGCCACCCGGAACGCCGTCCACGCGCACCGGGAGTTCCTCGACCGCTTCACCGCCGACCGGCCCGCGCTGGTCGAGCGGCTCTTCGCCGGGCGCGACCCCGGCGAGCTGACCGAGGTGCGCACGGGCCGCGGCGACGGCCACGAGGCGGGCCGCTCGGTCGCCCTGCTGACCTTCTCCTCCGGCGCCCGGCTGGTGTACAAACCCCGGCCGCTGGCCGTCCACGAGCACTTCAACGCCCTGGTCGACTGGTACGACACCGTCCTGCCGGGCCCCGGCCCGGGCACCGTGGCGGTGTGGGACCGGGGCGGGTACGGCTGGATCGAGTACGTGGAACCGGCGCCGTGCGCCGACCACGCGGCCGCCGAGCGGTTCTACCACCGCCTCGGGGCGCTGCTGGCCCTGCTCTACGCGACCGCCGCCACCGACTTCCACTTCGAGAACGTGATCGCCGTCGGGGAGCACCCGGTCGCGGTCGACCTGGAGTCCCTGTTCCACGTCGGCGTACCCCACCTGACCGGCAGCCCGCTGATCGACGACGACCCGGCGCAGCACCTGCTCGCCCACTCGGTGCAGCGGGTGGGCCTGCTGCCCTCGGTGCTGGTAGGCGACGGCGGCGCGGTGCTGGACGTCGGCGGGATGGGCGCCGACAAGGGCGCCGTGATGCCCTTCAAGTCGCCCACCTGGGAGGGCGACGGCACCGACGAGATGCGCCTGACCCGGGTGCAGCGCGCCTTCGAGGGCAGCGCGAACCGGCCGCGACTGGACGGCCGGGACGTCGACCCGGCCGACCACCTGGCGTCCCTGCGGGCGGGGTTCGAGGCCGGCTACCGCTCCATCGCCGCCCACCGCGAGGCGCTGCTCGCACCGGACGGCCCGCTGGAGCGCTTCCGCGAGGACACCTGCCGCACCATCGTCCGCGCCACCCGGGTCTACGCCCACCTGCTGGGCGAGAGCACCCACCCGGACGTCACCCGAGACGCGCTCGACCGCGACCGGGTGCTCGGGCTGATCTTCGCCCAGTCCGCCAGGAACCCCGCCCAGCGGCCGCTGCTGCGGCTCGAAGCCGAGGACCTCTGGAGCGGCGACGTCCCGCTGTTCCGCTCCGTCGTCGGCTCCCGCGACCTGCGCACCCACCGCGGCCGGTCGCTGCCGCGGGCACTGCCCGAGTCCGGGCTCGACCGGGCCCGGCGGATCGTCGCCGCCATGGACGAGCACGACCTGGCCACCCAGGACTGGATCATCCGGGCCGCCTTCGCCGCCCGCGCCACCACCGGGGGAGCCGACGGTGCCGCACCCGCGGGCACCGGCCCGCGCCCGGCCGGGCCCGCC
>NZ_LFVW01000616.1:0-6824 GCF_001182915.1 Kitasatospora sp. MY 5-36 | reverse complement strand
GCCACCCGCCCCAAGCCCACCACCCCGCGCCGCCCCACCTCCCCCGTCGGCCGCGCCCTCAACTCCTCCCGCCAGACCGTCAAGGCGGCCCTCAACCGGGTACGGACGGCCGCCCGCACCCTCGGCCGCAAGGTCCTCAACAGCAAGCTGGGCCGCGCCCTCACCAACGGCGCCCACCGGATCCGCGACGCCTACCGCAAGCAACGCGACCGCCTCCGCACCTGGCACCAGAAGCGCCAGCAGCAACGCGCCCAACGCCGCGCCCACGAGAACTCGCCCGAGGCGAAGCAGCAGCGCCTGGACCTGATCGTCGCCCGCATCCGGCCACGGATCCAGAGCCTGCTCGGTCGGGGCATCCCGACGCGGGTACTGGGCGGTGTGCTCGGGGCCATGCGCCTGTGGTACCGATTGACCCGGCTCGACATCGACACCACAGGGCAAGCGCGGCTCCTTCGGGCCCTGCTCAATCCGACCGCGGACGTCACCGATGCCGAGTTGCTACGCCGCATCGAGATCCTCTCCCATGTCGAACGTCGGGTCCAAGAGGTCCTCGCCGACCGAGCCGCGAACAACTCCCGGAAGGCACCGGGCGATCAGGCCGTCAACTTCGAACCCGAACGGGCTTCGCCGCGCGAGGGCGAGAAAGCGAAGCGCACCATGATCGCCAGAAACGGCGCGGAGCCGGTCGACGTCCTGGCCGAGACCCAATTGAGGAAGAGCGAGAAGAAGTCTCCCCAGGCATTGATTCTCGACGAGGTCGCCGAGATGCAGATCGTCAACAGGCCGGGCGATCCAGGCGGGAGGTGGGACCGTCGGGACCGGGACACCGGAAAGATCGCCCAGGGCGAAGGTAAGTACGACGACCTTTTCGTCCAGCTGAAGGAGCTCCGCACAGAGCTGGGAGACGAGCGCTTCAAACAGATGTTCAAGTCACTGCTCGAAGGTAACTACAAAGATCTCCCTGCGAAGTACCGGTCCAAGTTCATTGGCGTCGGCGCCCTCTACGTTTTCGTCCGCGTGGTGGCGGAGGGGCAACGCCGCCCGGGTGCCCTGGTCAGCTCCATGGGCGAGCTCAACCGCATGACGCTCCCGCATGTCGACCCGGAGCAGGAGCTCTCCAGGATATCGAAGACTGGACCGATGGTGGCCGACAAGTCGGTCGCGGTCTCCAACTCACTCTCCTTCCTGATGAAGGAGGTGAACGGCATCACCGACGAAAAGGGGAAGCTCGCCAGGATAGCGAAGGCCAGGAACGAAGGGTTCCACCAGGATCGCAAGCTCTTCGAGCTCTCCAAGAAGGACTACGAGAGTGCCGCGAAGTGGCCGAAGTTGAAGGGCATTTCCAAGGAGGACCTCCCCAGCCACCTGGAGACTCCGGGGGGCATGCTTCACAAGTTGATCGATTCCATCGAGCGGACGCTGGAGGACGAGGAGATCCTGACGCGCGGCACCGGTAAGGCCAACACGGCAAAAGCCGTGAACCGTGCGGTGGACACGCTGCTCAGGCGGTGGGGATGGATAGAGTGACGCTGTCCTGGAGCACCGGCAAGGAAAGGTGGCAGCAATGGAGTTGAGGAGCCGGCGAATGATCCTCAGGGAAGGCCAGAACCCTGAGGATGTCGAGGAAGTGATCCGGGCCCTGGGTGGCTCCGAGGACACCAGGGTCGTACGAGAGTTCTTCGGCGGGAGGCGGGAGGTGGAGTGGCCGATCGGGGACGACTTGAAACTGGTGCAGGGCGAGGACGGAACCTCCCACTGCCGCTACGTCCAGGTTCTCGGGGACGACGAGGACGACGTCCTGGCGGCGATCGAGTCGTGCGAGGAATCCCTGCGGCCGTGGAGCTACGAGGATCTGATCAGGTTCTACGACCTCGCGAGTGGCTCGGAGGAAGGTCCGCATGCCGTCCTCCGGCTCGCCCTGGGCGCCCCGCCGTCCCCGGATGACGACTTCGTTGCACGGGTGCTCAAATCCCTGGGGAGTTCGGATCCCGAAATCCGCGATGCCGGCGTCCTCGCGGCCGCCACCTATGCGCTCAGCGCTTTTGTGCCGCGTCTCTCCGAACTGGCCAGCAGCGACGCCGACCCGGAGGTCAGGGACACTGCGCGGGCGACCCTCGAAGCCTACGCGGGAGCGGGGTTGACATGACCGGGTACACGGATGCGCCGAAGCCGATCAGGGCCGGGCTGGTCGTCGTCGATCCGCTGCGCGGCACTCCGCAGCGGGTCGTGGTGCTGCAGTTCAATCCGGACAGCCTTGAACGGTCGTTGGCGCCGCAGGTGGCAGGAGCGGACGGCAGTGGGGACCGGACGGAGGCGTTGCGGTTGAAGGGGCCGGCCGTGGAGAGCTGGAAGTTCACGGCGGAGTTGGACGCGACCGACCAGCTGGACGTGCCGGCGCCGAACGGGATTCATCCGCAGTTGGCGACGCTCGAGCTGCTGGTGCAACCGACCAGTGACCAGGTGCGGGCGAACCAGGCGCTGGCCTCGCTCGGGACCTTGGAGGTGACGCCGATCGAGGCGCCGCTGACGCTCTTCACCTGGGGTGGGAAGCGGATCCTGCCGGTGCGGCTGACCGAACTGACCATCACCGAGGAGGCGTTCGACATCGACCTCAACCCGATCAGGGCCGCCGTCGCGATCGGGCTGCGCGTCCTGACCGTCAGTGATCTGCCGACCGGGCACCGCGGGGCGGAGCTGTACCTCGCGCACCTGGCGCAGAAGGAGCGGCTGGGCGGTGCCGCGGCCGACGGCCGGTTGGGCGCGCTCGGGGTGGGAGGGGGGTTCCAGCGACCGTCGACCCGCTGAACGCGCTGCCGGCGCCTTCGCCGTACCCGTTGACCAGCCGGTACCACGGTGTCCCGGTCGCGTTGCACACGGAGCCGGACGGGCGCCAGGTCCCGTACCTGCGGCGGCGGTTGCTGCCGAGTGCGGAGGGGCCGACCCCGCTCGCCGAGCACACCGTCAGCGCAGGCGACCGTCCCGATCTGCTCGCCTACCGCTACCTCGGCAGCGCCGACCAGTGGTGGCGGATCGCCGACGCCAACCCGGTGCTCGATCCACGGGAGTTGACGGCGACGCCGGGGCGGCGGATCACGATCGCGTTGCCCGGCGCGGTGCCGGGAGCGGGGCCGGGGGTGGGGAGTGGTTGACGCCTCGGCGGTGACGGGGGGCGGGGCGATCGGGTCGATCCACCTGAGCCTGTTGATGGGGCCGCAGATTCCGGTGCCGGTGCCGCAGCCGGTGACCGACGCGCTGCTGTCGGCGCAGGTGACGGTGGCGTCGGGGCAGCGCAGCGGGTTCCAGTTGGCCTTCGACCTGTCGAAGAACGGGCTGATCAACACCGCGCTGCTGCCGGGCGGTTTCTTCGACCCGAAGATCAGGGTCGTGCTGATGGCGGTGGTCACGGGGACGCCGGCCGTGCTGATGGACGGGGTGATCATCCGCCAGGAGGTCGGGATCAGCAACCAGCCCGGCCAGTCCACGCTGACCGTCACCGGTGAGGACCTGACGGTGCTGATGGACCTGGAGGAGCAGGCCGGTGTGCCCTTCCCCGCGATGTCCCCGGCGGCCCGGGTCGCCGCGATCATCGGCAAGTACGGGCAGTACGGCATGGTGCCGCTGGTCGTCCCGGAGCTGGTACCGCAGACGCCGATGCCGACCCGGCGGATCGACTTCCAGAAGGGCACCGACCTCGGCTACGTCAACGAGCTGGCGAAGGCGAACGGTTACGTGTTCTACCTGGACCCCGGGCCGGTCCCGGGGATGAGCCGCGCCTACTGGGGGCCGGAGGTCCGGCTGGGCGTCCCGCAGCACGCGCTGAACGTGAACATGGACGCGCTGTCCAATGTCGACCAGCTCACCTTCGCCTTCGACGGCACCGCCCGCGAGGAGCCGGAGGCGCGCATCCAACTGCCGGCGACCAAGGTGTCGACGATCCTGCCGGTGCCGGAGGTCAGCATCCTGCGGCCGCCGCTCGCGCTCAGGCCCGCGCCGGCGCTGAAGAAGAAGGTCATCGCCGACACCGCCAAGAAGGACACCTCGCAGGCCGTCGCCGAGACGATCGCCAAGGCGATGCAGTCGGCGGACGCCGTCTCCGGCTCGGGCCAGCTCGACGTCGTCCGGTACGGGCACGTGCTGCGGCCGCGCGAGCTGGTCGGCGTCCGAGGGGCCGGGATCACCTACGACGGCCTGTACTTCGTCAAGAGCGTCACCCACAACCTCAAGCGCGGCTCGTACACCCAGAACTTCACCCTGGCCCGCGAGGGCCTGATCGCCCTCCAGCCGACCGTCGTCCCGTAACACCGAAGTCCCGCAGCACCGCACCACCAAAGCACCGCAGCACCAAAGCACCGCAGCACCGCAGCACCGCAGCACCGCAGAGCGTCGAAGTCCCGCAAGGCCGCCCCGACCAGCAGGAGTTGCCAGCATGGCCGAACCGACCCGCTACCTCGGCAAGTACCGGGGAACGGTGGTGACCAACACCGACCCGCTCGGGATCGGCCGCATCCAGGCGCAGGTGCCCGACGTCCTGGGCGACGCCGTGTCGACCTGGGCGATGCCGTGCTTCCCGGTGGCCGGCCCGGGCATGGGGCACTACGCCGTGCCGCCGGTCGGGGCGGGCGTGTGGCTGGAGTTCGAGCAGGGCGACCAGAGTTACCCGATCTGGACGGGCTGCTGGTACGGCTCCGCCTCGGAGGTCCCGGTGGAGGCGACGACGGGGCCGCCGGGCGTGCCGAACATGGTGCTGGAGACCTCGGGGCGGCGGGTGATCGTGCTGTCCGACGACCCGACCACGGGGATCACGCTGCGCATCCCGAGCGGGGCCTCGATCGTGATCAACGACTCGGGCATCCGGATCAGCAACGGCCAGGGCGCCTCGATCGCGCTGGTCGGCGCCACCGTGACCATCAACCAGGACGCCCTGAGCGTGACCTGACGGGGGAGATTGTCTTGTCCGGAAAACTGCTGCACGTCAATGCGACGGTGATCTGCCCGCACGGCGCCCAGGCGACGGCGGTGCCCGCCCAGGGCCGGGTGCTGGTCACCGGGCAGGCCGTCACCAGCACGGCCGACCTGTACACCGTGACCGGCTGCCCGTTCACCGTGGCCGGGAAGCCGCAGCCCTGCGTCACGATCCGCTGGGTGCTGCCGTCCGCCCGGATCCGGGTGAACGGCTCGCCCGCGCTGCCGCAGTCCGCCACCGGGCTGTGCCAGAGCGCCGAGCAGATCCCGCAGGGGCCGCCGGTCGTCACCGTCGTCCAACAGCGGGCGGAGGGGGTATGAGCACCACGCGATCCACCCAACAGCCTGTCAGCGGCGCCGAGTTGATGGCACCAACGCCTGGCCCCGCCCGGACGGACCTCGCCTTCCCGTTCCGGATCGACAGCCGAGGGCGCACCGCCGGGGCGGCGTACGACGACCATGTGCGCGACCTGATCGAGCAGTTGCTGTTCACCAGCCCGGGTGAGCGGGTCATGCACCCGGACTTCGGCTGCGGGCTGCTCGACCTGGTCTTCGCGCCGAACAGCCCGGAGCTGGCGGCCACTTTGCAACTGTCCGTCCAGGCGGCGCTGCAGCGGTGGCTCGGCGATGTGATCGAGGTCGTCGCGCTCGACGTGGAGAGCGAGGACAACGTGGTGCGGGTCGAGCTGGCGTACGTCGTCCGCCGGACGGGCACCCGGCGGCAGGACGTGTTCGAGGGCGGGGTGGCGGCATGACCGGCCAGGCGGAATTCCCGACCTCCCAGTGCGGCACGGAACTTCGCCGGGCCGACGTGCGCGCGGCGCGGCTGCTGGGGCTTGACGGCGCCGAGCCGAGCGACGACGGGCGCACGCTGACGGTGACCTTCCTCGGCCGGGCGCCGGACGAGCTGGGCCCGGAGAACATCCGGGTCGACGGCGGCCGCCGGATCACCGGTCTGCGCGCCCTCGCGGTCGACATCGAGCGCGCGGACGACCCGGAGCTGGACGACCGGATGCTCGTCACCCTCGACCGGGCGGGCGACACCTCCCGCTACCGGCTGAGCGTGGTCCTGGCGGACGCGTACGGCCGGCCGGGCACCCGCCCGTTCCCGGGCTTCGACCCGCGGTACGCGCACACCGGGTTCTCCTTCGGCGCCGACTGCCCGTCCCCGTACGACTGCCGCACCGACGAGGGCTGCCCGCCCGCCGTCCGGCCGGCCCCGGTGATCGACTACACCGCGCGCGACTACGAGAGCCTGCGCCGGCTCGTGCTGGACCGGATGAGCCTGACCGTCCCCGGCTGGACCGAGCGGCACCTGCCCGACCTCGGCGTCACCCTGGTCGAGCTGCTCGCCTACACCGCCGACCAACTCTCCTACCAGCAGGACGCGGTGGCCACCGAGGCGTACCTCGACACGGCCCGCCGCCGGGTGTCGGTGCGCCGGCACGTCCGGCTGGTCGACTACGCGGTGCACGACGGCTGCAACGCCCGGGCGTTCGTCGCGCTGGAGGTGGACCGCTCGGTCACCCTGCGGTCCGGCACCTTCCGGTTCGCCGCCGTCGACGTCGGCCGGCTGGGCCCGCAGGAGCGTCCGGAGCTGTCCACGGTGATCCCGGACGAGGACCTGGACGTGCTCGCCCGCACCGCCGCCGTGGAGGTGTTCGAGCCGCTCGGCGGGGCGGACCTGGTGCTGCACCCCGCGCACAACACCATCCGGTTCTGGACCTGGGGCGACCAGGACTGCGTCCTGCCCCGGGGCGCGACCTCCGCCACCCTCCGCGACGACCGGCCCGACGCCGACCCGTGCCCGCGCGAGGACCGGCCCGGGGCGGCCCCGCGCGAGGACACCGCCCCGCCCGGCG
>NZ_LFVW01000615.1:0-6851 GCF_001182915.1 Kitasatospora sp. MY 5-36 | reverse complement strand
CCGAGGCCGCCGACCGCGCCGTCGGCCAGCTCGCCGAGCCGACCGCCTTCGAGCCCCACCGGCAGCGGGCCGGTGAGCTGGCCGAGCGCTGCGCCGCCATCGCCACCGCCGCCGAGGCCGAGCCGCTGGGCCTCGAACTGGGCGGCCAGAGCGAGGCCCTGCAGACCGTCTCGGAGCTGGTCGGCACCCTCGACCTGGCCGACGCCACCACCCGCACCGCGATCCTCGACCGGCTCGCCGACGTGCTCGGGCTGCTCAACCGGGCCCGGTCCGCGCTGACCGTGCGCCGCCGGGAGCTGCGCACCCGCGAGGCCGCCGCCGAGTTCGCCGCCGAGACCGCCCTGCTCGGCCAGGCCACCACCGCCGCGCTCGCCGCCGCCGACACCCCCGAGGCCTGCGACGAGCAGCTCGGCCGGCTGCTGCTGCGGATCGAGCAGCTGGAGACCCGCTTCGCCGACGCCGACCCGGCGCTCGGCGAGCAGCTCATCGCCCGCCGCACCGAGGTCCACGACGCGCTCACCGCCCGCCGCCAGCACCTGCTGGAGGAGCGGGCCCGGCGCGCCGACCGGCTGGCCGCCTCCGCCGGGCGCGTCCTCGACACCCTGCACCGCCGGCTGGCCGGTCTTGACACCGCCGCCGAGATCGACGCCGCCCTCGCCGCCGACCCGACCGCCGTCAAACTCCGCGACCTGGCCGGGCAGTTGACCGCGCTCGGCGACCGGGTCCGGGCCGAGGAGCTGACCGGACGGCTGCGCGCCGCCCGCGGCCGCGCCCACCGGGCCCTGCGCGACCGCGCCGAGCTCGCCGGGGACGGCCCCGGCACCCTGCGGCTGGGCCGGCACCTGTTCGCCGTCACCACCCAGCGCCCCGAACTCGCCCTGGTGCCCTGGCGCGGACGCCCCGCCTTCACCCTCACCGGCACCGACTACCGCTCCCCCGTCACCGACCCGGCCTTCGCCGCCACCGAGCGGTACTGGGACCGCCCGCTGCCCTCGGAGACCCCGCGGCTGTACCGCGCCGAGTACCTCGCGGCGAGCCTGTTGCCGGCCGTCGAGGCGGCGGCGCCGCTCACCGACGCCGAGCTGCTGGAGCACGTCCGGCGGGCCGCCGAGCAGCGCCCGGACGAGGGCTACCAGCGCGGCGTGCACGACCACGACGCCGCGCTGCTGCTCCGCGCCCTGCTCCGACTCGACGCCGAGGCCGGGCTGTTGCGCCACCCGGCGGGCGCCCGGGCGGCCGCGCAGCTGTACTGGGCGCACGGCGCCGACGAGCGGCAGCGGCTGCTCTGGCACACCCGGGCCCGCTCGCTGGGCCTTGCCCGGGACGCCTTCGGGGGCGCCCCTGCGCAGGCCGCGCTGGACGCCCTCGCCCGCGAACTCTCCTCCGCTGTCGCGGACTTCGTCCCGGGAGCGGCGCCCGCCGGGCCCTACCTGGTGGCCGAACTGGCCGCCGCCGCACCCAGCTTCGCCCACTCGACGGGCGCCGCCGCGCTGCTCGACAAGTTCCGCGCCGCCCCCGAGTCGGCCGGTCTCACCGAGGCGCTGGCCGCACTGCCCGAGGAGCCCGAGCTGCTGCCGGTACGGCGCCAACTCGCCGCCGCCTGGCTGGAGTCGGGCGCCGTCGACGCCGATCCGGCGGACCTCGCCGAGGCCGCCGCCGCGCTGCTCTGCCCGTCCCTGCCGCGCCGCCCCGCCGAAGGGGCCGTGGGCGCCCGGATCACCGGGCTGCTCGGCGACCACCCGCGGCTCGCGGGCGGCGCGCTCGACCTCCGGCTGGACGAACTACTCGCCCGGGTGGCGGAGTTCGAGCAGGTCGAGGTGCCCGGCTACCGGGCCTACCAGCGGCTGCGCGGCGAACTGCTGGCCGCCGAGCACGCCCGGCTGCGGCTCGACCAGTACCGGCCCGCCCCGCTCAACGGCTTCGTCCGCAACCGGCTGATCGACCAGGTGTACCTGCCGCTGGTCGGCGACAACCTCGCCAAGCAGCTCGGCACCGCCGGGCCCGGCGGACCGGTCGACCGCAGCGGCCTGCTGCTGCTGGTCTCCCCGCCCGGCTACGGCAAGACCACCCTGGTCGAGTACCTCGCCGAGCGGCTCGGCCTGCTGCTGGTCTCCGTCAGCGGCCCCGCGCTCGGCCACCGGGTCACCTCGCTGGACCCGGCCGAGGCCCCCGACGCGACCTCCCGGCGCGAGGTCGAGAAGCTCAACTTCGCCCTGCACGCGGGCGACAACGTGCTGCTCTACCTGGACGACGTCCAGCACACCTCGCCCGAGTTCCTCCAGCGCTTCATCCCGCTGTGCGACGCCCAGCGCCGGATCGACGGCGTCTGGGACGGCGAGGCCCGCGAGTGGGACCTGCGCGGCAAGCGCTTCGCCGTCGTCATGGCCGCCAACCCGTACACCGAGTCCGGCCGCCTCTTCCGACTGCCCGACATGCTCGCCAACCGCGCCGACGTGTGGAACCTCGGCGACGCCGTCGCCGGGCGCGAGGACCTGTTCGCGCTCAGCTTCGTCGAGAACGCCCTGCCCGCCAGCCCCCACCTGGCCCCGCTCGCCACCGCCGAGCGCGCCGACCTGGACACCCTGCTCGCCCGCGCCGGCGGCCTGCCCGGCGGCACCCTGGCCGGCGCCTGGCCCGCCGCCGAGACCGAGCGGATGACCGCCGTCCTCGCCGGCCTGCTCCACCTGCGCTCCACCGTCCTGGCCGTCAACCGCGCCTACCTGGCCTCCGCCGCCCAGGACGACCGCACCCGCACCGAGCCCCCCTTCCTGCTCCAGGGCTCCTACCGCAACATGGCCAAGCTCGCCCAGCGCCTCGACCCCGCCCTCACCCGCCCCGAACTCGACGCCCTGCTCACCGACCACTACCGCGCCGAGGCCCAACCCCTGGGCGCCGACGCCGAGGCCCAGCTCCTCAAACTCGCCGAACTCCGTGGCACCCTGACGGAGGATCAGGCAGCCCGCTGGGCGGAGCTGAAGCGCTCGTGGCGGGGGTAAGGAATCAGGCCTTGCCGAGGACCATGTCCGCGAGTTCCAGCCACAGGTCGAGCTTGTGTGCCACCAGCTTGAACTTGTGCTCCGATCCGCGAAGTCGCTCGTACGAGGCGACCAGCAGGTGCGCGATCCGCTCGGTCTCCGCCGCGAGCCCGCCGTTGATGAGCTTCGTCCAATTCGGCGACGTCCTGCTCCCGTCGTGGAGCGTCTCCAACGGCAGCGCCCGGCAAGCCGTCCAGGTCACCAGTTCGGGCGCGTACTCCAGCAGCTTCCAGCACCCCCTTGCTGTTCCGCTTGAGCATCCGGGCGATCACCTTCTGGGTCTCCCGTCTGGCTTCAACGGCACGCTGGATGCTGATGGCGTGCAGGCCCTCATGCACCAGGCTTCGGTAGGCCGGACCGGTGATGTCCGACCACAGCCCGTTCAGGCCCTCGACGGTCTGGAGCTGGTTGCTCAGGTACGGGCGCGGCGCGAGCGAGAGTGCGGCGAGCGAACGGAAAACATCCGCGGGCGTGAACCCCACCGGGTGCGGACCGGACACGATGCCCCGCCGAGGATCGAAGAATCCGCCCTCCTGCCGGAACTCCGCCTGGACGCGCAGGAGGTCGGGGCAGCGCACAAGGTTGTCCTGCGGCTCCAATGGGTTGATGTGATGGGCCACCTCATCACACAGCTCACGGCCCCGGTCGACATCCTCTCCGGTGACGACGACGACCCACAGGAGGGCCCTGCTGAGGTGCCCCGGAGGCAGCTCACGGGCGAGATGGGCCATCGTGACCAGCCGCTGGAACCCGTCGAAGCACTGCACGCCAGCGAAACCGAGCAGCCCGGAACCGCCGCCCCAGCCGGGCTCCCAGTGCGGGCTGCGCGAGGAGAGGACGATCGGCGCCCCGAAGAAGCCGACGTCCTCGGGCCGTTCGCGGAGGGCATTCGCGAATGCCTGGTTGACCTGGCTGTCCGACAGGTAGCCTCGCCGGCTCCCGAGCACGAAGGCCGCGTCGGGCATGTCGGCCAGCGCCGCCAACTCGGCGGCCTCGATCAAGCACATCCATCGGTTGCCGATGGCCACGACATGGCGCGCCCTGAGGATGTGGCGGTCGAGGGCCGGCGGAGTGTCCGCCCCCCACGAGATTCCCAGCCAAGGACCGAGCGGTACGCGGTTGTTGTTCATGGCCGGTTCAACGTCGCGCGGACGGTCAGGTTGCGGCGTACGGCCGTCCCGGTCGGCCGAAACCCATCACCGCCGATCCGTTTGACCTATCAACCGCCTATTCCTCCCATCGGGGCATCCGCGGGCGGCGGGGGTAGGCGGCGCCGCGAGCCGGGTAACCCGCTGGCACGGGCGCTCAGGGACTCGATCTGGCCGGGCTGCGCAGGGTGTACGGGCGGGCGGGGAGCCGGTGGTTCTACACCCGGGTGGCGCGCAACGCGCGGCACTGGGGGTGGACGGAGCCGGGGCAGTCGAAGTGGCGGTTGTGGCGGGCGCAGCGGCAGTTGGAGGACGTGCTGGGGCGCAAGCTGGCGCTGCCGGCCGGGGCGCGGGGTGCTGGACGCCGGGTGCGGGGCCGGGGTGGTGGCCCGGGCGATGGCCCTGCGCTTCGGGCTGGCGGTGACGGGGGTCGACGTCCTGGACTTCCACCTCGCCGAGGCGGCCCGGCTCAGCGCCCGGGCCCGGATGGGCGACCGGACGGTGTTCCGCTTCGGGGACTTCCACCGGCTCCCCTTCGACGACGGGGAGTTCGACGGCGCGTACTCGATGGAGACGCTGGTCCACTCCTACGACCCGCCCCGGGCGCCGGCCGAGCTCCACCGGGTGCTGCGCCCGGGCGGCCGGCTGGTGCTGCTCGGCCCGATGAGCACCGGCCCGCTGGACGAAATGGAGCCGGGCGCACGGGCGTTGATCGAACCGTACCTGGACGCGATGACGATGACCGGCTCCAAGGTCTACCACGCCGGCAACCTGTCGCGGCTGCTCGCCGAGGCCGGCTTCGAGGTCGAGGAGGCGCTGGACGCGACGCCGTACTACCTGCCGACCTCGGAGGCCGTGTACGCGTACTTCCGGCTGCCGTGGGAGATACTGCGGCGCTTCGGCGATCCGGCCAAGTGGCTCAATCTCCGGTCCACGGTGGAGATGTACGGCGTTCGGGAGCACGTCGCCTGGTACGTTCACACGGCTGTCAAGCCATCGAGGTGAACTCCGCGTGGACGAGCGCTCCGCCCCCCTGCCGTACCCCAGTGGCTGGTTCTGCGTCGGCAGGTCCCGGGACCTGCCGCCCGGGCGGGTGCGCACGGTCCGGCTGATGGGCGAGGACGTGGTGCTGTACCGGACCCGCCGGGGCGCGGTGCGCGCGGTCGGCCCGCACTGCCCGCACCTGGGCGCGCACTTCGGGGCGGGCGGGAAGGTCCGGGGCGAGGAGCTGGTCTGCCCGTTCCACGGCTTCGCCTTCGGCCCGGACGGCTCGTGCACCGGTTCGCCGGACGGCATCCGGTTCCGCGGCGCCCTGGCCGGGCGCCGGCTGTGCGAGCGGGACGGCGCGCTGTTCGTCTGGTGCGGCCCCGGCGGCGGCCCGGGCAACGGTTCGGGCGGCGGTCCGGACGGCGGCGCACCGGCCTGGGAGCTGCCGCCGGCCGTCGGGGTACGGCCGCTGGCGTGGTGGAGCGGGGACGTGCTCTCCCACCCGCAGGAGGTGATGGAGAACAGCGTCGACTTCCGGCACACCCGGGTGCTGCACGGTCTGGACACCCGGGAGACCGCCCCGCCCGAGGTGGCCGGGCCGCTGTTCACCGTCCACCAGCGCACCACGACCCGGTTCCCCGGGCTGGGCACGGTGAGCCTGGAGCAGCCGGTGACGCTGTTCGGCCTCGGGCTGATGCGCATGGAGGTCGAACTGCCGCAGGTGGGCGGCACCTTGCGGGTGTGGGTGCTGCCGACGCCGGTCGCGCCGTGGCGGACCAGGGTGCGCTTCGCGGTGACCGCCACGGTGCCGGTGCCGGGGGTCGGCGCGGCGCGGGCCGTCGACCGGGCGGCCTCCTGGGCGGCGCTCCAGGCCTCGGTGCGGATCATCAAGCAGGACCGCCCGGTCCTGGACCACAAGCGGTACCTGGCGCAGCCCCGGCTCGTCCCCGGGGAGCGCTCGATCGGGCTGTTCCGCCGGTGGGCGCGGCAGTTCTACCCCGGGTTCCACCCCGAGCCCGCCCCCGGGTTCCACCCCGACGCCCGCGCCGGGCTCCAGCCGGAGCCGGACGCCTCCTGAGCCCCGGCCGGCGCGGCCGGCGGCTCCCAGTCCGGGTCGGGCAGCCCGGGGACGGCCCGCCCCTCGGCCTGCCAGCGCCGGGCCAGTTCGGCGTAGATGGGCGTCTCCGGGCCGGGTTCCGCTACGGGTTCCGGCACGGGCGCCGCCCACGGCTGCTCCGGCGGCTGCTCCGGCGGTCTGTCCGGAGCGCCGTGCAGGATCGTTTCCTCAGCCAGCCGCCGTTCCGGTTCCGGCAGCCTCCCAAAACCACTCACACCCGGCCAACGCGCCCCGCCCGTACCGGGACACGGCCACGTCAACCCGGCTCCCCGCAGGTCAACCCCCTGCGGGGAGCCGCCGGTGCGCAGGAAGTCGGCCCACCCGACTTCCTGCGCACGTCCTGTGCGCCGCCCCGCAGACGCGAGTTCGAAGACGGGCCCTACCGCCGCAGCCCCGCCGCCAGCAGCTCGGCGACGGTGGCGAGCTTCACCCGGGGCCGCCCCTCGGCCTCGCCCCGCTCGCGTTCCGCGCGGTCCACCGCCCGCAGCTCCCGCAGCCCGACCGCGTCCGGCCGCCGCTTGCGCACCAGCCGTTCGAAGTCGCCGCGCCCCGCCTCCGGGACGG
>NZ_LFVW01000614.1:0-6862 GCF_001182915.1 Kitasatospora sp. MY 5-36 | reverse complement strand
GCCGTCCCGGCGCTGCTGCCGTACGGTCCGCTGACCGCCGAGGGCATGGCGGCCGACCTGATCGCCGCGCTGCTCGCCGCCGGGCCCCGCCCGCCCGCGCTGGACCGGCTGCCCGCCGGCGAGTGCTGGCTGTTCCTGGAGACCGGCGGCGACACCCCGCTGGCCGCCTACCAGGCCGCCCGCCGGCTCGCCGACGCGGTGAAGCGCGAGCGCTCGGCCACTGTCGCCCTGGTCACCGACCCGGTCGAGCAGCGCCAGCTGTGGGCCGTCCGGGAGGCGGGCGCGGGGATCGTCACCCGGCTGCCCGACGGCGGCGAGGCCTGGCCCGGCTGGGAGGACTCCGCCGTCCCGCCCGAGCGGCTCGGCGACTACCTGCGGGCCCTGCGCGCCCTGCTGCGCCGGCACAGCCTGCACGGCGTCCCGTACGGGCACTTCGGCGACGGCTGCGTGCACCTGCGGATCGACTTCCCGCTGGACGAGCCCCAAGGGGTGCTGGTCTTCCGGGAGTTCCTGGAGCAGGCGGCCGATCTGGCGGTCTCGTACGGCGGTTCGCTCTCCGGCGAGCACGGCGACGGCCAGGCCCGCTCGGAGCTGCTGCCGCGCATGTACCCGCCCGAAATCATCGGCCTGTTCGGGGAGTTCAAGCGGATCTGGGACCCGGAGAACCTGCTCAACCCGGGCGCGCTGGTCGACCCGCGCCCGCTCGACGCCGACCTGCGCTTCGTCACGGCCCCGCGCCGCACGCTGCCGCTGGCCCTCCCGTACGAGCAGGACGGCGGCAGCCTGGTGAAGGCGGTGCACCGCTGCGTGGGCGTCGCCAAGTGCGTGGCCCCGGGCAGCGGGGTGATGTGCCCGAGCTACCTGGCCACCGGCGAGGAGCGGCACTCCACCCGGGGGCGGGCCCGGCTGCTCGCCGAAATGCTGCGAGGGGACGCGATCCCGGACGGCTGGCGCTCGGAGGAGGTGCGGGAGGCGCTGGACCTCTGCCTGAGCTGCAAGGGCTGCGCGAGCGACTGCCCCGTCCACGTCGACATGGCGACCTACAAGTCCGAGTTCCTGTACCAGCACTACCGGCGCCGGCCGCGCCCGCTCGCGCACTACTCGATGGGCTGGCTGCCGCTCTGGCTGCGGGCCGCCTCGCTCGCGCCCGGGGCCGCCAACACCCTCGCCCGTTCCCGGGCCGGGGGGCTGCTCAAGCGGCTCGGCGGGATCGACCGGCGCCGGGTGCTGCCGGTCCTCCCGCCGGAGACCTTCACCGCGTGGTACCGGCGGCACCGCGCCACCCACCCGGCCCCGGCGGGCGCCCAGCCGGTGCTGCTGTGGCCGGACACCTTCTCCGACCGCCTCCAGCCGAGCGTGCTGCGCTCGGCCGTCGAGGTGCTGGAGCACCTGGGCTTCGACGTCCGGCTGCCCCCGGGCCCGGTCTGCTGCGGCCTCACCTGGTACTCCACCGGCCAACTCGGCACCGCACGAAGGGTGCTGCGGCGCAGCCTGCGGGCACTGGACGGAGCTGGGGTCCAGGCCGACACCCCCGTGATCGGCCTGGACCCCAGCTGCACCGCGACCCTGCGCGAGGAGCTGCCCCGGCTGCTCGGCGCGGAGGGCCGCCCGCTCGCCGACCGCACCCGCACCTTCGCCGAGTTCCTCGACGAGTTCGCCCCGGACGCCCCGCTCCCCCGGATCCCGCTGGACGCCGTCACCCAGACCCACTGCCACCAGCACGCGGTGCTCGGCAGCGCCGCCGACCGCCGGCTGGAGGCCCGCCTCGGCCTGAACAACCGGGTGCTGGAGGCCGGTTGCTGCGGCCTGGCGGGCAACTTCGGCTTCGAGCGGGGCCACTTCGAGGTGTCCGAGGCCATCGCGGAGCGGGTGCTGCTGCCCGGGCTCCGGGCCGCCGGGCCGCAGGCGGTGGTCCTGGCGGACGGCTTCAGCTGCCGCACCCAGATCGCCCAACTCGCGGACGGGCGGCGGGCCCTGCACCTCGCGGAGCTGATCGCCCGGGAGCTGCGGGATCAGTCCTGACGGTGCGCCGCGAGGAAGGCCCCGGCGTGGGCCGCGGCCTCCTCCCTGGTCCGGTGGCCGGCCGCCGCCCCACCGGTGGCGCCGTCCGCGCCGATGGCCGTCCAGCGCCAGCCGCCGGAGGTCTCGTCCTCCGCCAACTCGGCTGTTCCGCCGAACAGTTCGAGCAGCCCGGGCCGCGCCGCCGGACGGCTGACGGCCTCCGGCCACTTCTTCCGGGCGCCCTGCCGGGTGATGCCCCAGGCGGCACCGAGCTGCTCGTAACTGGCGCCGTAGGAACCCGCGGTGGCGGCCGCGCCCGCGGTGAGCAGCTTGACCTCGGCGTCCACCAGCTTCCAGGCGGACAGGACGGAGAGCGCGACCTCGACCGGCTCGGCGTTCCACATCCGTTCCGCGGGCAGGCCCGTCGCGCGGGCGCGCACGGCGGCGGCGAGGGGGTCGAGCGCGTCGAGGAGGGCCTTGGCCAGCGCGGCCCGCTCCTCCGGAGTGATCTCCACGGTCGTCATGGTGACAACCATAGTTAACGAATCCGCTCCCGACAACCAAAGTTACCGGCCGAACCGGTCCAGCGGGCTCGCGCCCCGCTTCTCCGGCGCGAACGGCGTACCCGAGGAGAGCGCCCGGAAGCCCACCACCAGCGCCTCCCCCAGGAAGCCCACCCCGATCGACAGCTGGATCGGACGGGCATCCGCGGCCAGGCCGAAGTGCGCGGCGAGCGCGGCGAAGCCGGCCATCAGGGCCAGCGACACCGCCGCAACCAGGAAGGTCCGCCCGGTGTAGCGCTGCCACAGCACGCCCTCCCGCCCGTAGACCCGGATGGTGGCGCCGCGCACCGCCCCCAGTGCGACGCCGAGCCCGGCGCCCGCCGCGATCCAGCCGTAGTCGGCCGCGCCGAGCCCGTGCTTCTGGGCGAGCGCCCACACGCCGAGGGCGGTGAGCACCACCGGCGGCGCGAAGAGGTCCCGGGCGTTGAGCGGTTCGCCGCGCAGCCGCCGGATCACCCCCACCACGACCACGACGGCGATCAGCCCCGCGTGCACCCAGCCGTTCATTCCTGCCTCCCCGAATTTTTGTAGCTCGACCGTGCTAAATCAGCAATTTAGCTCGCTCGTGCTATAACGGCAACATGCCGAAGATCGTGGACCCCGCCGAACGCCGCCAGGCCGTCGCCGACGCCGTCCTGCGCGTCGCGGCCCGGGAGGGACTGGAGCACGCCTCCCTGCGCAACGTCGCCGAGGAGGCCGGACTGGCCGTCGGCTCGGTGCGGCACTACTTCGCCGGCAGCTCCGAGCTGATGATCTTCGCGATGCGCGAGCTGGCCCGGCGGATCGAGGCCCGCATCCGCGCCCACGCCGCCGCCCTGCTCGACCCGGCCGCCGACGGCACCGACCGGCGCGAACGGACCGTCCGACTGCTCGCCGAGACCCTCCCGCTGGACGCCGGGCGCCGGGAGGAGTCCGCGCTCTGGCTCTCCTTCGTCACCGCCGCCCGCACCCGGCCCGACCTGCGGCCCCGCGCCGTCGAGATGCAGACCGGCCTCGACGACCTGGTCCGACGCGTCCTCGCCGAGTCCCGACGCGCCGGCGGCCTGGCCCCCGGCCTCGACCTCGACCTCGAGACCCGCCGGCTCTCCGCCCTGCTGGACGGCCTCACCCTCCAGGCCGTCCAGCACCCCGACCTGGTCGGCCCGGACGAGCTGCGCGCGGTGCTGCGCCGCCACCTCGACACCCTGGCCGCCCCCGCCTCCTGAGACCGCGCCAACACCCCCGAGAATGCCGAGGGCACCGCGGTCGCCGACGGCACGGAGAGCACCGACGGCACCGGGGCCCCCGCCCGTCCGCCGGCGGGGGCCGCAACCCGCGTACGCGCGGCGGGGGTGTCAGCCCTGGGCCGCCCCCGCGGGCGCCTCCTCCGCGCAGACCGCCGAGACGAACTCGGCGACCCGTGCCTGCGGCAGGCCGCGCGCGATGTCCGCCTCACTGATCATGCCGACCAGCTTGTGCTCCGGGTGGTTGATCACCGGCAGCCGGCGCACCTGGTACTGCTCCATCACCCGCAGCACCTGCTCGCAGTCCTCGTCCGCCTCCACCGTCATCGGCCGCCCCTGCGCCAGCTCGCCCGCCGTCACCGACGCCGGGTCGCGGTCCTCGGCGACGCAGCGCAGCACGATGTCGCGGTCGGTCACGATCCCCAGCAGCTTGTCGCCCGGCCCGCAGATCGGCAGGGCGCCCACATGGCGTTCCCGCATGATCCGGGCGGCGGCCGCGAGCGTCTCGTGCTCACGGATGCACTCCGCGCCCGGGTGCATGATGTCGCTGGCTCTGGTCATGGTCCGCCTCCTGACCTGGCTTCCCGTTCCCCTCGTCCATCGTGGTCCGGGCGGATGGCCGACGCCACCGGGGCCGACCCGCTCACTCCGCTCCGTCCGACCCGGCGGGGCCGCCGCGCCCGACCCGGCCGTCCGGCGACTCCGGACGGTCCAGCGGCGACTGCTCCAACACCTCTTCCAGGGGCGGGAGTTCATGCCTGGGCGGCTCCGGCTCCAGCCCCTCCTCCGGGATCTCGCCGCTCTCCACCGCCTCCTCCACGGCCTTCGCCCCGGCCGCGACCGCCGCCGCCGTCAGCAGGTTCCGCTGCTGGACCTCCGTGGCACTGTCCAGGAAGCGCAGCAGCTCCACCGGGAAGGGCAGCACCAGCGTCGAGTTCTTCTCCGCCGCCACCTCCACCACGGTCTGCAACAGCCGCAGTTGCAGCGCGGCCGGAGTCGCGCTCATCACGGCCGCGGCGTCCGACAGCCGCTGCGAGGCCTGGTACTCGCCGTCCGCCGTGATGATCCGGGCCCGCCGCTCCCGCTCGGCCTCCGCCTGCCGCGCGATCGAGCGCTTCATCGACTCCGGCAGCGCGACGTCCTTGATCTCCACCCGGTCGATCTCGATGCCCCAGCCCAGCGCCGGGCTGTCGATCATCAACTCCAGCCCCTGGTTGATCGGTTCCCGGTTGGCCAGCAGGTCGTCCAGCTCGCTCTTGCCGATGATCGAGCGCAGCGAGGTCTGCGCGACCTGGGAGATCGCGAAGTTGTAGTCCTGCACGTTGACGGTGGCCTTCACCGGGTCCACCACCCGGTAGTAGACCACCGCGTCCACCCGCACGGTCACGTTGTCCCGGGTGATGCCCTCCTGCGCCGGGATCGGCATCGTCACGATCTGCACGTTCACCCTGCGCAGCCGGTCCGCGACCGGCATCAGCGCCACCAGCCCGGGCTCGCGCACCTCGTCGCGCACCTTCCCGAAGCGGAACACCACGCCCTTCTGGAACTGCTGGACGACCCTGATGCTCAGGCCCGCACAGATCACCCCGAGCCCGGCCAGCCCCCCGAGCGCACCCAGCACCGCATCGACGATCATCGCGGCCTCCTCGCGACCGGCGCACTGCGCGCACACCGGCGTCTCCGGCCGCCGCCGACCCGGACCGGCCGGGGACCGCCGGAGCAACTGATTCCACGCTACGCCTGCCCGGAGGACGCCGGTACGAACGTCCGATTGCCCCTAGGATCTCGACCATGCCGACCGAGGCCGCGCCCTCCTCCCCCGCCGACGAGCCCTCCCACCTGGCGTCCGATCCGGCCTCCGATACGGCCTCCGACCAGGCCGCCGACGACCCCGAGCACCCCCGGCACCCCGCCGAGGCGGCCGCCCGGGCCGCCGGACTCGCCGCGCTGGACCGCGTCGTCACCGGCTGCCGGGCCTGCCCGCGCCTGGTCGCGTGGCGCGAGGAGACCGCCCGCACCAAGCGCCGCGCCTACCAGGACCAGGACTACTGGGCCCGCCCGATCCCCGGCTTCGGCCCGCCGGACGCCCCGCTCGTCCTGGTCGGCCTCGCCCCCGCCGCCCACGGCGCCAACCGCACCGGCCGGATCTTCACCGGCGACCCCTCCGGCGACCTGCTCTACGCCGCCCTGTACGAGCTCGGGCTCGCCAACCGCCCCGAGTCCGTCCGCTACGGCGACGGCCTGGAACTGTCCGGCGTCCGGATCACCGACCCGGTCCGCTGCGCCCCGCCGGACAACAAGCCCAGCACCGCGGAACGCGACACCTGCCGCCCCTGGATCACCCGGGAGCTGGAGCTGATGCGCCCCACCGTACGCACCGTCGTCGCCCTCGGCGGCTTCGCCTGGCAGGCGATGCTGCCGGTGATCGCGGACGCCGGCTGGCAGCTCCCCCGCCCCCGCCCCGCCTTCGGCCACGCCGCCGTGGCCGCCTTCCCGGCCCGCGACGGCGGACCGGACCTGCGGATGTACGGCTGCTACCACGTGAGCCCGCGCAACACCAACACCGGCCGGCTGACCACCGCGATGCTCCGGGACCTGCTGCGCGAAGCCGCCCGCTCGGCGGGGCTCGACCCCCGGTAGGGCGCGGCGAAGCGGGCCGGTCGGTCGAACCGGTGGGTGGCCGTGATCCCGCCGTCCACCGGCAGCGTGACGCCCGCGACGGACGAGGCCCGGTCGCTCAGCGGCCAGGCCGCCGCTACCCGAAGCGGGCCAGCTTCCGCCTGCCCGCCGGCCGCCAGACCTCCGGCAGCCGGTGCCGGGCGGCCTCCTCCGCGGCCAGCTGGCGGCCGTAGAGGACGCCGTAGCCGAAGGGCTCGCCGCCGCTCGCCGCGTGGGCGGCGAGGGTGCTCGCGGCGACCACCGCGTCCTGGTGCTCGCCCAGCACCTCCTGGACGGCCTTCATCCGCTGGGCGTAGCGCTCGGCCCGGGCGCCGACGGCCGGGGCGGCGGTCTCGCCGGCGTAGCGGGCGCGCTTGGCCGCCTTGCGGGCCGCGTGGAGGGCGAGGTCCCGTTCCC
>NZ_LFVW01000613.1:0-6869 GCF_001182915.1 Kitasatospora sp. MY 5-36 | reverse complement strand
GGAGCGGCGGGGTGGGGCGGCTGAGCGGGCGCCGGGGGTTGCGGCGCAGCAGGGGGCTGCCGAGGGCCGGGGAGTAGCGGTCGCCGAAGGCGGTGAGCCGGCGCATGAAGCCGTCGGCGCGGGGGCGGCCGTAGAGGTCGGGGGGCGGGGCGAGCGGGTCCATCCGGCGGGGTCCTTGGGGTGAGGGGGGAGAGGGGGCTGTCGCCCGCGTCAGCCGCGCCCGGCGGCCGCGCGGGCGGCCGGGGAGGCGGCGAGGTAGCCCAGCGCCTGGCTGGACGAGCCCTCCTGGGTCGGGTGGTAGCCCGGCCGCAGGTAGCGCAGCCCGGAGCGGACCGACTTGACCGGGTCCGGCAGCAGTCCGCGCTTGGCGATCCGGCCGGCCTCCCGCCAGGTGGGCTTGAGCCGCCCCGCCAGGGTGGGGTCGGCGGCGAGCAGGAACCGGGCGCCGCGCACCCAGAGGTGGACCAGCAGCGGCCCGGAGACGGCCATTCCGCGCACCCGGCGGAGGTAGCCCGGGTCCAGGTGGACCATCAGGTCGTAGGCGACGCTGCGGTGCTCGACCTCCTCCGCGCCGTGCCAGCGCAGCAGGTCCAGCATCGTCGGGTCCGCCTTGGCGCGGTCCAGGCCCGGGGAGTTGAGCGCCCAGTTGCCGAGGAAGGCGGTGAAGTGCTCGATCGCCGCGATGAAGGCGACCCGCTCGATGACGTTCTCGCGCTGCCGGGCCGGCGACAGCCCCGGCTTGTCGCCGAGGACGCGCTGGAATAGCCAGGAGATCTGCCGGACGTACGGCCGCGGGTCGAGCCCCTGGCCGAGCAGGTGGTCCAGGACCTCCTGGTGCGCCTCGGCGTGGATGGCCTCCTGGCCGATGAACCCGAGGACCTCCTCGCGCAGTTGCTCGTCCCGGATGAGCGGCAGCGCCTCCTTGAACACCTTGACGAACCACCGCTCGCCCTCGGGCAGCAGCAGGTGCAGCACGTTGATGACGTGGGTGGCCATCGGCTCGTCCGGGATCCAGTGCAGCGGCAGCCGGGACCAGTCGAAGCGGACGTCCCGGGGCTCCAGCACGAGGCTCTCGTGCACGCGTGCGGCGGGCGCGGCGAGGGCGGGGACGGGGGTGGAACGGGGCATGGCAGGCCCTCCTGACCTGGGGGCGGCGGCTCGGCTCCAGGGAAACGTACTCGCGGGTAGCCATCGGGACAAGGGGTTCGGCACCCCTTATCGACATCGAGTCTAATAAGTGACTCGCACCGTCGGGCGACGCGCGCGGCCGGACGCCATCGGACACCGTGGGGAAACGCGGGAAACGCGGGAGGCCCCACCGGTCTCCCGGCGGGGCCTCCCCGACGTCACGCGCGCGACGGCCACCCCGCCGTCAGACCGCCATCGCCAGCATCAGCGGCGCCGCCCGGGCCGCCAGCAGCTCGGCGGCGGCCTTCAGCTTGTGGATGTTGTCCGCCGGCATCGAGGTGGCCAGGCAGCCGACCGTGCTGCCCGCCGTGATCGGCACGGCCGCGCACACCGTGCCCAGCGCGTACTCCTGGATGTCCAGCACCGGCACCGTGGCCGGCTGCCGCTCCAGCCGGTGCATCAGCTGGTCGGCGTCGACGACGGTGCGGGAGGTGAGGCGGGCGACCGGGTGCCGGGAGAGGGGGTCACGCCGGGCGTCCGCGTCCAGCTGGCCGAGCAGGCACTTGCCGATCGCACTGGCGTGCGCGGTGGCCCGGAAGTCCACCCACTCCTGCACGGCCGGGGCGTAGTCGGCGGCCGAGACCGCCTCCACCGACAACTCCCCGTCGTGGTACCGGGTGAAGTACACGGCGGCGCCCAACTCGTCCCGGAGTTCGGCGAGCTTGCGGTTGAGCCGGGCCTTCACCAGCTGCTCCCGGTTGTGCTGGCCGAGCAGGGCGAAGGTGCCGCCCAGCAGCCAACCGCCGTCCTGGCACTGGAGGTAGCCCTCGACCTCCAGGATCTCGGCGAGCCGGCGCACGGTCGGCAGCCCGAGCGAGGTCTCCCGGGCGAGGGCCACCAGGGTGGCTCCGTCGGAGTGGCGGTCGACCGCCTCCAGCAGTCTGAGGGCGTGCTGCAGGGAGGTGAACGGGCCCGTCGGACCCTGGTCAAGCGCGGCGTGACGACCCGGGGCTGGTGTCGACATGTCGTCCCCTTCCGATGTCCCCCCACGGAGCGACCGCGGGCGCACACCAGCCTATCGACCCGGCGGCTCCGACGACTGCCGTCCGTACATATCCGTGGACAATCCGTGCAGGCCCACCGGCCGACCTGGGCGGACGCGACGGGCCCCTCCCCCACTGCCCGGGAGGAGGGGCCCGTTCCGCGGCCGCCGGGTACGGGCCCGGCGGCCACGAGGGTGGTGGTGCGGAGGGTGGTGCGGGCGGTGCGGGCGGGTCAGCCCTCGTCGCCCGCGCGCAACTTGGCGACGGCGGCGGCCAGTCGGGCGCCGTACTCCTCGTCGGCGGCGTGGAAGTGGGCGAGGTTCCGCTCCACCACGTCGTCGCGCGAGACCTGCGCCAGGAAGCCCGCGATGTTGCCGACCAGGCGGGTCTTCTCGCCGTCCGACATCAGCCGGTACAGCTCGCCGGCCTGGAAGAAGTCGTCGTCCTTGGTGTGCGCCGGGGTGGTGTAGGTGCCGGTGTGGCCGCTCACCTTGACCGGCGC
The DNA here is from genome assembly GCF_001182915.1 of Kitasatospora sp. MY 5-36. Lineage (NCBI taxonomy): Bacteria > Bacillati > Actinomycetota > Actinomycetes > Kitasatosporales > Streptomycetaceae > Kitasatospora > Kitasatospora sp. MY 5-36. The sequence continues at coordinate 4,196 of NZ_LFVW01000613.1, read as the reverse complement.
GGCCGTCGCGTCGCCGGTCTGGACCGGACCGTCGTACGAGTTGGGCTCGTAGTTCCTGCCGCGGCCGGCGCTGTTGGCGGCCATCTGGCCGTCCCGGCCGTAGTTGGCGGCCTCGGTGGCGCGCGGGGCGTTCACCGGCAGCTGGGTGTGGTTGACGCCGAGGCGGTAGCGCTGGGCGTCCGCGTAGGCGAACAGGCGGCCCTGGAGCATCTTGTCCGGGGACGGGCCGATGCCGGGCACGAAGTTGTTCGGCGAGAACGCGGCCTGCTCGACCTCGGCGAAGACGTTCTCCGGGTTCCGGTTGAGCACCAGGCGGCCGACCTTGACCAGCGGGTAGTCCGCGTGCGGCCACACCTTGGTGAGGTCGAAGGGGTTGAAGCGGTAGTCCGCGGCCTCGGCGACCGGCATCAGCTGGACGTAGAGGGTCCAGGACGGGAACACCCCGCGCTCGATGGCCTGGTGGAGGTCGCGCTGGTGCGAGTCGGCGTCGCCGCCGACCACCTCGGCGGCCTGGTCGCCGTCCAGGCAGCGGATGCCCTGGTTGGTCTTGAAGTGGTACTTCACCCAGTAGGCGTCGCCGTCGGCGTTGACCCACTGGTAGGTGTGCGAGCCGTAGCCGTTCATGTGACGGTAGGAGGCCGGGATGCCCCGGTCGCCGAACAGCCAGGTGATCTGGTGGGTCGAGGCCGGCGAGTGGGCCCAGAAGTCCCAGACGTTGTCCGCCTCCTGCACGCCGGTGTACGGGTCGCGCTTCTGCGAGTGGATGAAGTCGGGGAACTTGATCGGGTCCTTGATGAAGAACACCGGGGTGTTGTTGCCGACGAGGTCGTAATTTCCCTCCTCGGTATAGAACTTGAGCGCGAAGCCGCGCGGGTCGCGCACCGCATCGCTGGCGCCCAGGTTGCCGGCCACGGTGGAGAAGCGCAGGAAGACCTCGGTGCGCTTGCCGACCTCGGAGAGGAAGCCCGCCCGGGTGTACCGCGCGACCTCGTCGGTGACCTCGAAGTAGCCGTACGCGCCGGAGCCTCGGGCGTGCACCACGCGCTCCGGGATGCGCTCGCGGTTGAACCGGGCCAGCTTCTCCAGCAGGTGCTGGTCCTGGATCAGCAGCGGACCGTACTCGCCGGCCGAGGCCGAGTTCTGGTTGTCGGCGACCGGGGCGCCGGACTCCGTGGTCAGGATCTTGGGCATGGAGGGTCCTTCAGGTGTCGATAAGCGCGGTGCGAGGAGAGTGAAGTGACGGGTCGTCAGATCCGTTCGCCGGAAAAGGTTCCCTGGGGTTCCCGACGAGCGGATCCGACGGGTCGTCAGTTTCCGAGCAGGCTCCGGACGACGGTCGCGGCCGCGGCCGGGTCGGCCGCCGGGCGGGCGGCGGTCAGCGCGGCGGCCTCGTCGGCGGTGAGACCGGCCCCGGTGAGGGCCGCGACGGCCTCGGCGGCCGGGAGGGCGTTGAACCAGCGCAGCGCGAGGGCCGCGCGGCCGGCCCCGGTGAGGCGGCCGGTGAGCCGGAGACGGGCGAGGCCGCCGTCCGGGTGGACGTTGATGCGCACGTGGGTCACCGGGCGGCCGGCGTCGAGCCGGAAGCGGTGCCGGGTGTCGGGCTGGAGCCGCGTGCGGGGCAGGAGTTCGAACCACTCGCCGTCGGCCGGGTCGACCCCGGTCGAGGTGTCGAAGCCGATCAGGTCGGCCCAGCCGGGGGCATTGGCGACGAAGTAGGAGGTGTCCACTTCGGCGGCCAGGACCTCACCGCCCCCGGCCAGGGCGATCTGCACCCAGTCGTTGGCCTTGTCGCGCCGACGCCGGGTCTCCCAACCGTCGCCCATGACGGAGGCGCGGCCGGGAGCGTTCAGGTTGTGCGGGGAGGAGAAGTAGCGGTCGGAGGCCGCCTCGGCCACGCCGCCGTACTCCTGGGCGGCCAGGTCGAAGGTGAGGCCGTCCAGTTCGCGCGGATCGGGCAGCACCTCGCCGTGCACCCGCAGCCGGGCGACCCCGCCGTCCGGGAAGATGTTCAGCCGTACGTGGGTGTAGCGGGTGCCGTCCGTGACGGCGAACTCGTGGGCGGTGTCGCCGTCGAGCGCGGTGCGCGGCACGATCGTGGCCCACTCGGCGTCCTGGAGCTCCTCGGGCGAGGGGTGGCCGGGGACGGACGCGGCCTCGACCGAGGCGGTCTCCGGGTAGTTGCCCGTGAAGTGGGCGGTGTCCACGATCACGCCGCGGACCACCCCGGCGGCGCCGAGCCGGACGATCGCCCAGTCGTGGTCCTCGTCGGTGGGGTGCGGCTGGTCGGCGGAGACGCCGCGGCGGCGCTTGGACTCCCAGCCGTCCATGATCTGGCCCTTGTGGCCGAAGGTGTGCGGGCGGAACTCGGCCGGCTTGGCGACCAGCAGGTTCTCGGCGTCCGCGAAGGTGTCCTCGTTGGTGGCGACGACGCCCGCCCCGAGCAGTCGGGAGGCCAGGTCGACCAGCTCGGTGAAGGGAGCACTCGGGGTGTCGGCAGTGGTCACTGACTCTCCTTTAGGCGCGTTCGGACGGGATGGGGGTGGCGGTGGTGAAGCGGGTGGGGTCGGCCTGCGGCCGGGCGAGCTGCCGGCCGAAGGGGCGGGCCGCCGGGTCCACCTCGCGGCCGCGCAGCCAGGTGGCGCGCACCGCGCCGGTGAGGGTCCGGCCCGCGTACGGGGTCACCGGGTTGCGGTGGTGCAGCCCGCTCGCGCGGACGGCGAACCCGCCGTCCGGGTCGAAGGCGACCAGGTCCGCGTCGTGGCCGGCGGCGATGGCGCCCTTGGTGCCGCTCAGGCCGACCAGTTCGGCCGGTCCGGCGGACATCCAGCGCACCACGTCGGCCAGGGTGTGGCCGCGGCGGCGGGCCTCGGTCCAGACGGCCGGCAGGCCCAGCTGGAGCGAGGCGATCCCGCCCCAGGCGGCCGCGAAGTCGCCGCTGCCGCCGTACTCGGGCAACAGCTTGAGGTCGGGGGTGGACGGCGAGTGGTCGGAGACGACGGCGATGAACTCGCCGCGCCCCAGGGCCTCCCAGAGCGCGTCCCGGTTGGACTCGTCGCGGATCGGCGGACAGCACTTGAAGGCGGTGTCGCCGTCCGGCACCTGCTCGGCCGCGAGGGTCAGGTAGTGCGGACAGGTCTCGGCGGTCACCCGTACGCCGTCCTCGCGGGCCTGCCGCAGCAGCGGCAGCACGGCGGCCGAGGAGACGTGCAGGACGTGCACCCGGGCTCCGGTGCGCCGGGCCGTGTCGAGCAGCCGGGCGACGGCCGCGGTCTCCGCGTCGGCGGGCCGGGAGGCCAGGAAGTCCCGGTAGTGGACGCCGGGTTGCTGCGGGGCGGCGGCGAGCACGGCCGGGTCCTCGGCGTGGATGATCGCCAGCGCCCCGATCCTGGCCTGCTCGGCCAGCGCCGCCTCCAGGTCGGCGGCCTCGACGTGCGGGAACTCGTCCACCCCGGAGGGGGCGAGGAAGCTCTTGAAGCCGAACACCCCTGCCTGGTGCAGCGGTTCGAGGTCGGCCAGGTTGCCGGGGACGGCTCCGCCCCAGAAGCCGAGGTCAACCCAGGCCTGGCCGTCGGCGGCCTTCCGCTTGAGCGCCAGCCCCGCCACCGTGGTGGTGGGCGGGATCGAGTTGAGCGGCATGTCGACGATGGTGGTGACGCCGCCGGCCGCGGCGGCCCGGGTGGCGGTGGCGAAGCCCTCCCACTCGGTGCGGCCGGGCTCGTTGACGTGCACGTGGGTGTCGACCAGGCCCGGCAGCAGGGCGGTGTCGCCGAGGTCGACGAGCTCGCCCTCGCGGGCCGCGAGCGAGCCGTGCGGGGCCGTCCGGGCGATCCTCCCGTCCTGGATCAGCACGTCCGCGGGGCGCTCGCCGTCGGGCAGGACCGCCCGCCGGGAGCGGATCACCGTCGGCTGGCTGAAAGGCATGGGGGACCTCCGGAACCTGGGAGTCGAGGGTGTCGGAACACGGGGGAGGCGAGGGATTGCCGGGAGCCTAGGCCCGCCTTCAACAAAACGTCAATGGAGGAACGTCCGAGGGATCACCGCGCGGGAAGGTCGCGCACGCACCGGGGTTCAGTGCGACAGGAGCTCCTCGGCCAGCCGCTCCCCCGCGAGTTCGGCCAGCTCGGCGGCCCTGGTCATGCTCTCCCCCGGCCGCTCGGCCAGGTCGGTCAGGGCGATCGCGGCGGTGAAGCCGGCGG
>NZ_LFVW01000612.1:0-6876 GCF_001182915.1 Kitasatospora sp. MY 5-36 | reverse complement strand
CCAGCGGGACGGCCCGCAGCCCGGCGCCCGCGGCGGAGGAGGCGCTGAGGACGGCCACGCCCGCGCCGCGCTCGGCGAGCCGGAGCAGGGCGGCCGGGGAGCTGGCCTCGATGTCCACCCGCGGATCGAGGCCGAGCCGGCGGCAGGAGTCCTGGTAGGCGGCGCGCAGGCCGGTGCCCGGGGGGAGGCAGAGGACCTTCTCGCCGCGCAGGTCGGCGAGGCGGAGCCGCGCCCGGTCGAGGGGGTGCCCGGCGGGGACGACGGCGGCGATCGGCTCGTCGACGACGACGGTGTCCTCCAGCCCCGGGGCGGCCTCGCCGGTGTAGCCGATCAGGGCCAGGTCGAGGGAGCCGGCCAGGACCTGCGCCTGGAGGTCCTCGGAGTGCCCCTCGTGCAGGCTGAGTTCGATGCCGGGGTGGCTGCGGCCGAGGTCGGCGACGGTGTCCAGGAAGGGCGGGATCGAGCAGCCCATGATCATGCCGAGCCGGACCCGGCCGCGGACGGCGTCGGCGAACTCGGCGGCGGTGTGCTGGATGGCGTCGAGGGTGGCCAGGGCGTTCCTCGCCAGCGGGAGGACCGCCTCGCCGACCGGGGTGAGGCGCACCTGCCGGCCGGTCCGGTCGAGCAGCTGCTGGCCCAGTTCGCGCTCCAGCTTGGCCACTTGGGTGCTGACGCCGGACTGGCTCACGTGCAGCCGGGCGGCCGCGGCGGTGAAGCTGCCCTCGTCGACCACGGCGGCGAAGTAGCGCAGCTGGTGCATCTCCATGGGCGACGACGATAGGCGACCGGACCCCTGCGGCATAACCAGAAGAGATGGAATCCATCTGATCCATCTGTTGGACGGATGGGTTGGGTGCTCGGGAGGATGGCGGCATGACGACGACGAAGACCGCGCGTGAGCTTGCCGAGACCTACTTCACCGCCTGGGAGGCGGGCGACTTCGAGACCGTCCGGGGCCTGCTGGCCGACGACGTCGACTTCGTCGGCGCGCTGGGGACGGCCTCCGGGGTGGAGGAGGCGCTGGCCGGGCTGAAGGGGCTCGGACAGGTGCTGGAGAAGATCGACGTGAAGGTCCGGGTGGCCGAGGGCGACGAGGTGATCACCTGGTTCGAGCTGCGCACCAGCATCGCCCCGCCGGCGCCGACGGCGAACTGGATGCACGTCGAGGACGGGCGGATCACCCGGATCCGGGTGACCTTCGACCCGCGCGGGCTGCTGGCCGGCTTCGGCGGCTGAGGGGCCTCGCGGCCGCCCGCGGGACGCGTGTGGGGGCGCGCGACCGACCCCGCTCGGTCACTCACCCGAGCAGTCATCCCCCGCAGGCGACGCGGGACGGGGCGCGCTACCACTGGGTGAAAGCCCCCACTCCCCTCCGGGAGCCCCACCATGAGCGAATCGACGATCCCCGCGCCCACCGTCGGTGCCACCGTGCACCACGTCGAGTCGGACGGGAAGGCTGGTCCGGCCCTCGCCCACGGCATCCTCCTCGGCCCCCGCACTCTCCTGGTGCCCGATCCGCCGCGCACGGTCGGCGACCCGTGGCAGAGCCTCGCCGTCCGCATCACCGTCGCCCCCGACCCGGGCGACGGCACCGAGGCCCTGCGCGTGGCCGGCATCAGCCTGGCCGCCTTCGCCACCGACGACGTCCGCGCCGCGGCGGCCTTCCTGACCCTGCTCACGCCGTCACGGCACGCGCCCGCCCCCGGGGAGGTCACCCGGGACCGGCTCAACGACACCCTGCGGCAGTACCACGGCGACCTGTGGGCCGCCCACGCCGCCCTCGGCTATCCGGTCCGTCCACCGGAGCGCGCCGCCCCGCCGGAACCGTGGTGGTCCGACATCCCGGTGGAGGGGTTCCGGGAGTTCGACGACAACTGGTGCTGCCTCGGCTCGAACACCTCGTGCTGCCGGGAACTCCGGTTGTGACGGAGGCCGCGACAGACGGCGTCCGCCGCCGGGGGTCACCGACCGTCACGGCGGCGGACGCCGCGCTGGCACTGGCGGTCACCGTCCCCGACGTCTTCTTCTACGCGGCCCCGCTCGCGACCGGGACGAACGTCCGCGACCAGCTGCTGCTGGCCGCGTTCGCCGTCCCGGAGGCCGTCGCGCTGACCTTCCGCCGACGGTGGCCGGAGGCGGTGTTCGCCGTCGTCTGGGCCGCCGCCGTGGGCGCGGCCCTGCTCTCCCTGAACAGCGGCTTCGCCTTCACCCCCTTCTTCGGCGTACTGCTCGCGCTGTACACGACGGCCCGGCTGAGCGGCCGGCCCGCCTCCGTCGCCGCCCTCGTGCTGACGGCCCTGCCGATCGCCCTGGCCATCTGGTACCCGATCGCCGACGGGGCGGTGCCTCCCTCCCGTCGGGCGTCGTACCTCGTCAGCGGCATCGCCTACTTCCTGCCGATCACCGCCGTCGCCTGGGGCGCCGGCCGCCGGGTCCGGGCCGCCGCCCTCGCCGCCGAGCGCGACCAGCGCGAACTCGCGCGCGCCCGCCAGGCCGTCCTCGGCGAACGCGTCCAGATCGCCCGGGAGTTGCACGACATCGTGGCCAACGCGGTGGCCGTCATCGTCATGCAGGCCGACACCGCCCGCTGCACCGCGCCCGCCGACGCCGACCGACTGGCCGGCACCCTCCGCGACATCGAGGAACTGGGCCGCAACGCGATGGCCGAACTGCGCCGCATGCTCCGGCTGTTGCGCACCGCCGACGTCCCCATGACGGACGGGACCGGGCGCCACGGGCTCGCCGACCTGGGCCCGCTGCTGGAGGACGCCCGACGCGCCGGGGTCCTGATCGACCTGGAGGTACGCGGCACCCCGGCCCACCTCGACGACAGCGTCGACCTGACGGCCTACCGGCTGGTCCAGGAGGCCGTCACCAACATCATCAAGCACTCCGGCGCCGGCAGCCACGCCTCGGTGCGGATCAGCTGGTCCGAGGTGCTGACCCTCGATGTGGTCGACGACGGCGCGGGCCGCCGCCCCGAGGTCCGCCGGGGACTGTCCACCGGGCACGGCCTGCTCGGACTCGCCGAGCGGATCGCGCTGTTCGGCGGCGAGCTGACCGCCTCGCCCTACCGCTCGGGCTTCCGGGTCACCGCCACCCTGCCGCTCTCCCCGCCGCCCTCCCCGCCGCCCGGCACGACGGGCTGACCGGCCACGGCGGCTCCCGGCCTCACGGCGCCTCCTGCTGCTCCGCGTACCTGGTCATGAAACCCAGGACCACCACGTACCGGCCCTCGGCCGGCCCGGTGACCTCGCTCGGCCGCACCGGCTGCCAGGCCAGGTACTCGGACCGCTGCCCCTCGTCGTTCCGGTAGCGCCGGCCGCCGTACTTCTCGTACCAGTAGTCCTCGCCGGAGGTCAGGAGTTCGGGGCCCGGCGGCCGGGAGACGCTCACGGCCAGCTCCGTCCGCACCGCCTCGTCCGTCGCCGGCCTGAACTCCACCGACGGGGCGATCGGCCGGGCCGCCGCCTCCGCCACCTCCTCCGGGGTCGGGTCGGCGGGCGGCTGGTGGGCGTACTCGTCGGCCGCGACCAGGCCGCTCCACCGCTGCGAGCTCCGCCAGCCCTCGGCGTCCAGGTACCGGTCTAGATCGGCCAGCCGGGAGCGGACGTCGCCGCCGTCGAAGGCCAGGTACACGTTCACGGTCCGCTCGCAGGCCACCGGCAGCCACAGCCCCCGGAGGAACAGGCCGCCGTGGTAGTCGGTGCGGCACACGTCGACCGTCGACCGCCCCAACCCCTGGGCCCACGGCAGCAGTTCGGGCAGCCGGTCGATCCGGTCGGCCATCCGCCGCTCGGCCGCCAGGCGGGCCTCCTCGGTCTCCGGCGCCCGCGCCACCCCCGGGACGTCCGGCGGGGCCGGAATGGCCGTGTCGCGGTAGAACCGCCACCCGGCCCAGCCGCCGAACACGACCGCCACTCCCAGGAGCGCGATCAGCGCCCACCTCAGCCAGAACCGAACCACACCCACCCCCGGTCTCCACCCACCCCGCTCGGGCATCGTACGGGCGCGAACGCGCCGGCGGACGGGCGATGCCGCCGAAGGGCCGTCCCGGCGACGGATCCCGGCGCCAGGGCGTGACGGTCACCCGCCGGACGTGACGGTCACCCGCCGGAGCGGATCGGCTCGCCCGTCCGGTGCAGGTGGCTGAAGATCTCCCGGTAGGAGCGGAACAGGCCCGTCTCGTAGTACGCGACGCCCTTCTCGGCGCAGAACTCCCGGGTGATCCGGGCGGCCCGCCCGAGCGCCGGGGTCGGCATGCTGGGGAACAGGTGGTGCTCCACCTGGTAGTTGAGGCCGCCCATCACCGCGTCGATGAGCAGCCCGCCGCGGACGTTGCGCGAGGTGAGCACCTGGCGGCGCAGGAAGTCGAGCTTCATCTCCGGGGTCACCATCAGCATGCCCTTGTGGTTCGGGGCGAAGACGCTGCCCAGGTAGACGCCGAACAGCGCCTGGTGCACGGCGATGAAGGCGACGGCCTTGCCGGCCGGGAGCGCGGCGAACACCAGGCCGAAGTAGGCGAGGAAGTGGACCACCAGCAGCACGCCCTCCAGCACCGGGCGCTTCACCACGGGCCCGCGCAGCGCGCGGAAGCTGTTGAAGCTGAGGTTGAGGCCCTCCAGCAGGAGCAGCGGCACGAACAGGTACGCCTGCCGGCGGCCGATGAACCGGGCGACGCCGCTCGCCTTCCGGGCCTGCCGCTGGGACCACACCAGGAGTTCGGGGGCGACGTCCGGGTCCCGCTCCTCGTGGTTCGGGTTGGCGTGGTGGCGGGTGTGCTTGTTCATCCACCAGCCGTAGCTCATGCCCATCAGCAGGTTGGCGGCGATCCGGCCGCCGATCTCGCTCGGCACCCGCCGGTCGAAGACCTGACGGTGCGCCAGGTCGTGGGAGAGCAGGCCGATCTGGGCGAAGACGACGGACATCGCCGCCGCCAGGCCGAGCTGCCACCAGGTGTCGCCCAGCGCGAACAGGGCGTACCAGCCGCCGAGGAAGGCGGCGAACACCAGGGCCATGCGGGCGGCGTAGTAGCCGGGGCGCCGGTCGAGCAGGCCCTCGTCGACTATTCGGCGGGTCAACTGGGCGAAGTCGCTGCCGCCGCTCCCGGACCGGGAGGAGGGGGCTTCGGGCGCTTCGGTCGTCATCACGGGCTGCGCGGACATACCCCGGAGTCTGTCAGTGACAGGCCCTCCAGCGGAACGGGGAAAGCACCCGCCCCGTACGGGTGTTAGCCCCCTTGTCGCGAGGGGTGCCCGCCTGCCGCGCCGATCGGCGGGCCGGACCGTCGGACCGGAGGACCGTCGCGACGGTCGACGGCGCCGGCCGTCAGCCCGCTTCCGGCCGCCCGAACAGCTCGTCCAGGTGGTACGCGAGGACCGCGAGCGCCTGCTCACCGGTGCGCTGGCCGCCCAGCACGCTGGAGCCGAGCCCGTTGACCATCGCCAGCAGCCCGGCCGCGACCGCCTCGACGTCCCGCTCCGGCCCGATCCCCCCGGCCTGCTGCGCCGCCCGGAGCTGCTTGACGAGGAAGCCCTCCAGGACGACCGGCGGCTGCGCGGCCTGCTTCGCCAGCACCTCGGGGTCGCCGAGCACCAGCGCGTAGTACGCCGCGTACGTCCTGGTGATCCGGCGGCTCTCGGCGTCCGTCGGCAGGATGCAGGACAGGATCGCCGTCACCACCTCCCGGGGGGCCCGGGCCTGGCCGATCCACCGTTCCATCCGGGCCTGGAGCTGGGTGCCGAGCCTGGCCAGGGCGTCCAGCAGCAGTCCCTCCTTGGTCGTGAAGTAGTACTGGACGAGCCGCAGCGAGACCCCGGCCTCCGTGGCGACGGCCCGCATGCTGGCGGACTGCAGGCCCTGGGTGTCGGCGATGCGCAGCAGGGCCTCGGCGATCTGCCGGCGGCGTTCCTCGTGGTCGACCTTCGCGGTCATTCCGGCCTCCGTCTGTTCGTCCCGCTTCACTTGGTACACCCGTATCATGCATGTGATACACATGTACCATGCGAATCAGCGAGTTCAAGAACGGCAAGGCCGAAGCCCGCTTCCGCGCCGCCTACGAGCGCGCGCTGACCGAACTCCGGCCGGGGCCCTGGACACCGCTCGACGTCCCCACCGGCTACGGCACCACCCGGGTGTACCGCACCGGCCGCGCCGAGGGCCGGCCGATCGTGCTGCTGCCCGGCTCCGGCGGCAACGCGCTGATGTGGCACCGCCACCTCGACGCCCTCGCCGCACAGCACCCCGTGATCGCCGTGGACACCGTCGGCGAACCGGGCGCCAGCGTGCAGAGCGCCCCCGTCACCGACGGCCGCGACGCCGCCGCCTGGCTGGAGGAGCTGCTCACCGCCCTCGACCTGCCCTCCGCCCACCTGGTCGGCTGCTCCTACGGCGGCTGGATCGCCCTCAACCACCAGATCCACCACCCCGGACGGACCGCCGCCCTCACCCTGGTCGAAACGGCGGGCCTCGCCGACCTGGACCGCCGCTTCTACACCTGGCTCGTCCTCGGCGGCCTCGCCGCGACGGCCCCGCGCCCGCTGCGCCCCCGGCTGGCCCGGCTGGTCGGCAACAGCGCCGTCCTGGAGACCGAACTGATGGCGCTGGTCCGCGCCTCGATGGGCTTCCGCCGCCGCCTGCCCCCGGCCGCCACCCTCACCGACCGGGAACTCGGCCGGCTCACCGCCCCCGCCCTCTTCCTCCTCGGCGAACGCAGCGCCCTGCACGACGCCCGGGCCGTCGCCGACCGCCTGCACCGGCTGGTGCCCACCGCCCGGGTCGAGATCGTCCCCGGCGCCGGCCACGCACTGCCCACCGACGACCCGGCGGCCGTCACCGCCGGCATCCTCGGCACGGCCGCGCGGCAGGCCGGCTGAC
>NZ_LFVW01000060.1:0-3202 GCF_001182915.1 Kitasatospora sp. MY 5-36 | reverse complement strand
CGCCGACACCGGCACGATCACCGTCTGGTCCTGGGCCACCGCCGCCGACGCCCTGCGCGGCATCGTCCCGGCCTTCGAGAAGGACAACCCGGGGATCAAGGTCGACGTCCAGGACATCGGCGAGCCCGCCATCTGGGACAAGATCACCGTCGGCCTGGCGGCCGGCGGCCAGGGCCTCGGCGACGTCCTGCACATCGGCTGTGACTACCTGCCCGGCTACCAGGAGAAGTTCCCCGGCGGCCTGGCCGACCTCTCCGCGCTCGGCGCCGACGCGTACAAGGACAGGTTCGCCAAGGGCCTGTGGCCGGTCGTCACCGGCAAGGACGGCCACGCCTACGCGCTGCCCTGGGAGGTCAACGCGCTCGGCTTCTTCTACCGCAAGGACTACTTCGACAAGGCGGGCATCGACCCCGAGACCTTCGCCACCTGGGACGACCTGCTCGCCGTCGCCGACCGCTTCAAGGCCGCCAACCCCGGCATCGCCCTGATCGGTGTCAACCGGGCCGCCAACCCCACCCCCGACCTGGACTTCCTCCAGGGCCTGATGCAGCTCCAGGGCGCCTTCTACTTCGACCTCCAGGGCAAGATCACCGTCGCCTCGGAGCCGGCCGTGCGCGCCCTGACGATCATCAAGCGGCTGGACGAGGCCGGGCTGATCGGCGACACCCCCGGCGTCCAGAGCTGGCCGCCGGTGATGAAGACCGGCAAGCTCGGGGCGGCCGCGATGCCCACCTGGGTCGCGCACTACCTGGAGAAGAAGTTCCCCGACCAGAGCGGCAACTGGCGCCTCACCAAGCCCCCGGCGGTCACCCCCGGCGGCAAGCGCACCGCCCTGGTCAACTCCACCCACCTGGCCGTCGCCGCCTCCAGCCCGCGCCGCCGCGCCGCCTGGAAGTTCGTCGAGTACGCGCTCACCCGCGCCGCCTCGGTCAACACGATGTTCAACGCGGGCGGCGTCTTCCCGGCCCTCACCGAGGCGTACACCGACCCGATGTACGCCGCCCCCAGCGCCTTCTACGGCGGCCAGCCGGTGCTCAAGACCTTCACCGACCTCGCCGTCGAGGGCGGGGACCCGACCAACTACTCCGGCGACTACGCCCGCGCCCTCAAGCTCGTCAGCGACGCCCAGACCAAGGTCTTCCTCAAGGGCGCCGACCCGGCCGCCGTCCTCCAGGACGCCGCCAAGCAGCTCGCCCAGCAGACGGGACGCGGTATCGCATGAGTGCCGCCAGCCCGCCCGCCGCCCTCGCCAAGGAGTCCGAGGGGTCCGAGGGATCGAAGGGGTCCAAGGGATCCGCGGGGCCCGGCCGGTCCGGCCGGCTCCGCCGCGCCCGCTGGCGCCGCGGCGCCGTGCCGTACCTGCTGCTCGCCCCCGCCCTGCTCACCTTCGGCGTGTTCAAGGCCTACCCGGTCATCGACTCGCTGCTGCTCTCCTTCACCACCGGCTCCGGCGCCGCCACCCGCGACGCAGGCCTCGCCAACTACCGGCGCCTGCTGGACGATCCGCTGTTCTGGACGGCCCTGCGCAACACCGGCGAGATCCTCGTCGTCCAGGTCCCGCTGATGCTCGGCCTGGCCCTGCTGATGGCCGTCGGCATCAACTCCGCGCTGGTGCGCTGGCGTACGGTGTGGCGGCTCGGCGTCTTCATGCCCTCGGTCACCGGCCTGGTCGCCACCGGCGTGATGTTCGCCTACCTGCTCAAGGCCGACGACGGCGCCGTCAACTGGCTGCTGAACGCCGTCGGCCTGCCCTCCGTCGACTGGCTGGGCCAGCCCGTCTGGGCCCGGATGGCCGTCGTCGTGGTGCTCACCTGGCACTACACCGGCTACAACGCCGTCATCTACCTCGCCGGACTCCAGTCCATACCAAGGGAGTTGTACGAGGCCGCGATGGTCGACGGGGCCGGCCCGATCCGCCGCTTCACCTCGATCACCGTCCCCGCGCTACGCCCGGTGCTGCTGTTCACCGTCGTGCTCTCGACCATCGGCACGCTCCAGCTCTTCGACGAGCCGTACGTGCTGACCGGCGGCGGGCCGGACAACGCCACCCTCACCGTCTCCATGTACCTGTACCAGAACGGCTTCCGGTACTTCGACTTCGGCTACGCCTCCGCCATCGCCTACGCGCTCACCCTGCTCGTCTCGGTGCTCGGCGCCGTCCAGATGCGCCTGATGGGGGAGAAGGACAAGTGAACCTCAAGAAACTGCGCGGCTGGCCGCTGACCTTCTTCCTGGCCGGCGTCACCGGGCTGTCGATCGCCCCCTTCTACTGGCTGGTGGTCTCCGCCACCCGCAAGGACACCGAGGTCTTCGACTGGCCGCCGAAGCTGCTGCCCGGCGGGAGCCTCGGCGAGAACCTGAGCCACCTGGAACAGAAGATCGGCCTGCTCCGGGTGGTCGGCAACTCCCTGCTGGTGGCGGGGGTCCAGACCCTGGGCGCCCTGGTCGTGGCGCTGCTCGCGGGCTACGCCTTCGCCAAGTTCCGCTTCCGCGGCCGCACCCTGCTCTTCGCGCTGCTGCTCTCCACCCTCGTGGTGCCCGAACAGGTGGTGCTGGTACCGCTGTTCAAGATGATGACGGACTTCGGCCTGCTGGACACCTACCAGGCGCTGATCCTGCCGGGCCTGTGCGTGCCGTTCGCCATCTTCCTGATGCGGCAGTCGCTGAGCAGCCTGCCGGACGAGCTCCTGGACGCCGCCCGGGTCGACGGCGCGGGCGAACTCCGGGTGCTGTTCAGCGTGGTGGTGCCGGTCATGCGGCCGGTGCTGGCGGCCCTGTCGATCTTCCTCTTCCTGGGCTCCTGGAACCAGTTCGTCTGGCCGCTGATCGCCCTGCGCAGCCCCGAGATGCACACCCTGCCGGTCGCCCTGGCGACGCTGCACGGCAACAAGTCCAACACCGACTACGGCGCGATCCTCTCCGGCACCGCGCTGTCCACCCTGCCGATGATGGTCCTCTTCCTGGTCCTCCAACGGCAGTTCATCTCCGGCCTGCTGGCCGGCGCCACGAAGGGCTGACCATGACCGAGACGAACGACACCGGCACGACCGTGAGCACGGCCGGCGCCACGGCCGGTACGAGCGGGACGACGGCCGGCGCGGCGGCGGCCGACGTCTGGGAGCCGCACGCCCCCACCGCCGCCGGCGGCCTGCGCCCGCTGTACGCCGACGGGCTGGACCTGCGGGTGAGCGGCACGGGCACG
>NZ_LFVW01000611.1:0-6898 GCF_001182915.1 Kitasatospora sp. MY 5-36 | reverse complement strand
CGCCTCGGCCTGCGGCAGGCCCCGGCTGTCCGCCTCCACCGCGGCGGCCTCGGCCAGCAGCGGGTAGACGTCGGACTCGTGGCCGAGCCGGCCGTCCTCCTCCAGCGCGGCGAGCAGTTCGGCCCGGGCCTCCAGCGGCCGGCCGCCGAGCGCCGCGAGCCGCACCGCCAGCCGGCTGATCGGCACGCTGTGCTGGACCTGGCCGACCCGGTTGGCCGACCGGGCCTGCGCCAGCATCGTCCCCGCGGTGGCCAGGTCCCCCTTGAGCAGGGCGAGTTCGCCGCGCATCCGGTCCAGGAACTCGGCGTGGGTGCCGGTCGGGCTGGCCGCCTCGTAGCCGACCAGCACCTCGGTGGCCTCCCGGGCCCGCCCGAGGTCGGCGAGCGCCTCGACCAGGTTGCCGGTCAGGATGGCGCCGATGTTGCGCAGCAGGCCGTTGCCGTTCGCGTACTCCAGGCCCTCCCGGGCCAGTCGGACCGCGTCCTCGGGGTGCCCGAGTCCGCGCTGCATGCTGGCCAGGTTGTTGATGCCGCGCAGCAGCAGGTCGGGCACGCCCAGCCGGCGGGCCCGTTCGACCGCCCCGGCGAGCTCGGCCAGCCCGCCCTCGGCGTCGCCCTGGACGTCGTAGCGCAGGCCGCCGAGGGTCATCCGGGCGTGCACCTCGACCGAGTGCGCGCCCACCTCCTCGGCGATCCGGATCGCCCGCTCGGCCAGCTCGATCGCCGCCGGGGTGGGCTTCTTGAGCATCGCCGTCCCGGCGCCGAGCGCGAGCACCTCGGCCTGGACCGCGGTCGGCGGCAGGTGCTCCACCAGCCGCAGCGCGTTCGCGATCTCCTCCTCGTCGCCGGAGCGGCGCAGACTGCCCAGCATCCGGGCCCGGTTGATCCGGAACCAGGCCGCGCGCACCGGGTGCTCGGCCTCGTCGACCAGCCGCAGCCCGCGCTTGGCCAGGCTCAGGCCGCGCTCGCGGTCGCCGCAGCGCCGGGCCGCGACCACCGCCTCGGCCAGCACGTCGACCAGCTGGATCCGGTCGCAGTCCCCGTCCGCGGTGCTGTGGTCGCAGGAGCCGGGCGGGTAGGTCTCGGCCCAGTCGTACGGGCGCAGGGTGTGCGCCAGCACCTCCTCGGAGACCAGGTCCCACAGCTCCAGGGCGCGTTCCAGCATGCCGAGCTGCTCGGCGAAGGCGTTGCGGCGGCGGGCCGCGCGGGCGGCGTCCAGGGCCGTCGGCAGGGCGCGGGCCGGATCGTGCGCGTGGTACCAGTAGTTGGCCAGCCGGGCGGCCAGCGCGTCACCGGGGACCAGCTGCGGCTGGGCCTCCACCGCGAGCGCGAACCTGCGGTTGATCCGGTGCCGTTCGCCGGGCAGCAGGTCGTCCGAGACCGCCTCGCGGACCAGCGCGTGGCGGAACCGGTAGCCCTCGCCCTCGCTGTCCGGGCGCAGGATGTTGGCGCCGACGGCCGCCCGCAGCGCCTCGATCAGCGCCTCCTCGTCGTCGTCCAGGACGGCGGCCAGCAGGGCGTGTTCGACGTGCGAGCCGCCCTCGGCGGCGATCCGCACCACCCGCTGGGCCTCCTCGTCCAGGCCCTCGACCCGTACCAGCAGGATGTCCCGCAGCGAGTCGGTCAGCCCGGCGCCGAAGCCGTCCTCGAAGGCGGTGGCCAGCTCCTCGACGAAGAACGGGTT
Source organism: Kitasatospora sp. MY 5-36 (assembly GCF_001182915.1). Lineage (NCBI taxonomy): Bacteria > Bacillati > Actinomycetota > Actinomycetes > Kitasatosporales > Streptomycetaceae > Kitasatospora > Kitasatospora sp. MY 5-36. The sequence continues at coordinate 5,215 of NZ_LFVW01000611.1, read as the reverse complement.
CCCCTCCGAACGGCGGTGGATGCGGTCCACCAGCTGGCGGTCGGGGACGGTGGTGCCGAGGATGCCGGCCAGCTGGGCGGCCACCTCGCGGCGGTCGAACCGCGCCAGCTCCAGCCGCTGGACGGTGCGCAGCCGTTCGAGCTCGGCCAGGAAGGGGCGCAGCGGGTGCCGGCGGTGCAGGTCGTCGGTGCGGTAGGTGGCGACCAGCAGCACCCGGGAGCGGTGCAGGGTGCGCACCAGGAAGGCGAGCAGCTCGCGGGTGGAGCGGTCGGACCAGTGCAGGTCCTCGACGGCGAGGACGAGGGTACGCTCCGCGCCGAGCCGTTCGAACAGCCTCGCGGTGTGCTCGAACAGCCGGGCCCGGCTGTACTCGTCGTTGGGTTCGCCGTCCACCTCGCCGAACTCGGAGAGCAGCAGGGCGAGATGGCTCTCGCTGCCGGCCGCGGCGGCCTCCAGTTCGGCGCCCAGCGAGCGGTGCAGCCGGCGCAGCGCGGCGGCCAGCGGCGCGTACGGCAGGCCCTCGGCGCCGACCTCCAGACAGCTGCCGAGCGAGGTGACCGCCCCCTGGGCGGCGGCCCGCTCCAGGAACTCCTCCAGCAGCCGGGTCTTGCCGACCCCCGCCTCGCCGCCGATCAGGACGGACTGCGGGCTGCCGGTGCCCGCGCGGCGCAGCGCGTCGGTCAGCTCGGTGATCTCGCTTCCGCGGCCGACGAAGACGGGGCTGACCGATGTGTGCTGCATGGAGGCGAGCATGCCATAGCCGGTGGGGCCCGGCCGAGGGGTTATCTCCCCTGGCGAACGGGTCGAAGGGCCCGAACGCCCGGAGGGGGAGACGCTCACTCGCAGCGTCTCCCCCTCCGGAGTTCCTTCGGCACCGTCGTGGTGCCGCACCGTCAGCATTCGGGCCGACGCACGGGGCGCCGCTGGAAGCGGGCGGCCACCGGGCGCTGCCGCAGGCGGCGGGCCTCCTTGGCCTCGCGCACGAGGCGCTCGTGCTCGGCGCGGGCCACGAGCTCGTGGGCCTGTTGCTGGAAGGTCTGGTACTCGATCATTTCCGGTTCCCCCTCGGGTTTTCCACTGCGTCCTGCTGACAGGTAAGAGCTTCCTCCGCCAGTGGGGGGTGCCGCATCGGGAGCCTGCCGCATCTTCCGGGGCCCGGATGCCTTAGATCGGGCGCAGATCGGGTGCCAGAAAAGGTTTAAGGCCCCGCCTCACCCAGATACATAGGTGAGGCGGGGCCTTAGGCCTTACTTAGAGGGCCTTAGATGCCTTAGACGCCTTAGGAAGGAAGGGCTGACGACCTAGGCTGCGCCCAGACGCTCCAGGATCAGGTCCTTCACGCGGGCGGCGTCGGCCTGGCCGCGGGTGGCCTTCATGACCGCGCCGACCAGCGCGCCCACGGCCTGGACCTTGCCGTCGCGGATCTTGGCGGCGATCCCCTCGTTCTCGGCGATGGCCTGGTCGACGGCGGCACCCAGCGCGGAGTCGTCCGAGACCACGGCCAGGCCGCGCTTCTCGACGATCGCGTCCGGCTCGCCCTCGCCGGCCAGCACGGCCTCGATGACCTGGCGGGCCAGCTTGTCGTTCAGCTTGCCCTCGGCGACCAGCGCGGCGACCCGGGCGACCTGCGCCGGGGTGATCGGCTGCTCGCTCAGCTCGGTGCCGGTCTCGTTGGCGCGGCGCGCCAGCTCGCCCATCCACCACTTGCGGGCCTGGTCGGCCGGGGCACCGGCCGCGATGGTCTCCTGGATCGGGCCCACCGCACCGGCGTTGAGCACCGACTGCATGTCCTTGTCGGACAGGTCCCACTCGGCCTGGAGCCGGGCGCGGCGCACCCGCGGCAGCTCGGGCAGGGCGGCGCGCAGCTCCTCGACCCACGCGCGGGCGGGGGCCACCGGCACCAGGTCCGGCTCGGGGAAGTAGCGGTAGTCCTCGGCGTTGTCCTTGATCCGGCCCGAGGTGGTGGAGCCGTCCTCCTCGTGGAAGTGGCGGGTCTCCTGGACGATGGTGCCGCCGTCGGTCAGCACGGTGGCGTGGCGCCGGATCTCGAACCGGGCGGCCCGCTCCACGCTGCGCAGCGAGTTGACGTTCTTGGTCTCCGAGCGGGTGCCGAAGGTCTCGGTGCCGTTCGGGCGCAGCGACAGGTTGACGTCGCAGCGCATCTGGCCCTTGTCCATCCGGGCCTCGGAGACGTCGAGCGAGCGGATCACCTCGCGCAGCTCGGCGACGTACGCCTTGGCGACCTCGGGGGCGCGCTCGCCGGCGCCCTCGATCGGCTTGGTGACGATCTCGATCAGCGGGATGCCGGCCCGGTTGTAGTCGAGCAGCGAGTGGGTGGCGCCGTGGATGCGGCCGGTGGCCCCGCCGACGTGGCTGGACTTGCCGGTGTCCTCCTCCATGTGGGCGCGCTCGATCTCCACCCGGAAGGTCGAGCCGTCCTCCAGCTGCACGTCGAGGTAGCCGTTGAAGGCGATCGGCTCGTCGTACTGCGAGGTCTGGAAGTTCTTGGGCATGTCCGGGTAGAAGTAGTTCTTCCGCGCGAACCGGCACCACTCGGCGATCTCGCAGTTCAGCGCCAGGCCGATCTTGACCGCCGACTCCACGCCGACCGCGTTGACCACCGGCAGCGAGCCCGGCAGGCCCAGGCAGGTCGGGCAGGTCTGGCTGTTCGGCTCGGCGCCCAGCTCGGTCGAGCAACCGCAGAACATCTTGGTCTTGGTACCCAGCTCGACGTGGACCTCAAGGCCCATCACCGGGTCGTACGACGCGAGAGCGTCCTCGTAGGAGACCAGGTTCATGACGCTCACAGCGTCCCTTCTCACTTGAAGCTTGGGAGGTACGGGCCCGGCCGCCGCGTCGCGCGGGGCCGGGCCTGGGCGCTTGACTCAGCTCAGCCCAGCAGCACGTCGTCGGAGCCCAGCTGACGCAGCTCGCGCACCAGCAGGGCGGTGCCGGTGACCAGCGCGGCCGCGCCGACCAGGGCGTTGACCAGCTTGAGGGTGTCGCTCTCCTCGCGGGCCTTGCGGACGTCCTTGACGACGGAGATCGCGCCGAACGCGCTGGTGCCGATGGACAGCCACAGGCCGGGCTTGGAGTGCTTGAAGCCCTTCAGCGAGCCGGAGCCCTTGGCCTTCTCGATCTTGCTCACAGTGCCGGTGCCTCCTCCAGCAGGGTGTGCCCCCACTTGTCGTTGAGTGCGGCCTCGACGGCGCCGCCCACGCGGTACAGGCGGTCGTCCGCCATCGCGGGTGCGATGATCTGGAGGCCGACCGGGAGATTGTCCTCCGGGGCCAGGCCGACCGGCAGCGACATGGCCGCGTTGCCCGCCAGGTTCGACGGAATCGTGCACAGGTCGGCCAGGTACATCGCCATCGGGTCGTCGGCGCGCTCGCCGATCGGGAAGGCGGTGGTCGGCGTGGTCGGCGAGACCAGGACGTCCACGCCCGCGAAGGCCGCGTCGAAGTCGCGCGAGATGAGCGTGCGGACCTTCTGGGCCGAGCCGTAGTAGGCGTCGTAGTAGCCCGAGGACAGCGCGTAGGTGCCCAGGATGATGCGGCGCTTGACCTCGGGGCCGAAGCCGGCCTCGCGGGTCAGGGCGGTGACCTCCTCGGCCGAGCGGCTGCCGTCGTCGCCGACCCGCAGGCCGTAGCGCATCGCGTCGAAGCGGGCCAGGTTGGAGGAGCACTCGCTGGGCGCGATCAGGTAGTACGCCGGCAGCGCCAGGGTGAACGACGGGCAGGAGACCTCGACGACCTCGGCGCCCAGCTCGCGCAGCAGCTCCACCGACTCGTCGAAGCGCTGCATCACGCCGGCCTGGTAGCCCTCGCCGGCGAACTCCTTGACGACGCCGATCCGCATGCCGCGGATGTCGCGCATCCTCGCGGCCTCGACGACGGCCGGGACGGGCGCGTCGATCGAGGTGGAGTCCAGCGGGTCGTGGCCGGCGATGGCCTCGTGCAGCAGGGCCGCGTCCAGCACGGTGCGGGCGCACGGGCCGCCCTGGTCCAGGCTGCTGGAGAAGGCGACCAGGCCGTAGCGGGACACCGAGCCGTAGGTCGGCTTGACGCCGACGGTGCCGGTGACGGCGCCGGGCTGGCGGATCGAGCCGCCGGTGTCGGTGCCGATCGCCAGCGGGGCCTCGAAGGCGGCCAGCGCGGCGGCCGAACCGCCGCCGGAGCCGCCGGGGATGCGGGAGAGGTCCCACGGGTTGCCGGTCGCGCCGTACGCGGAGTTCTCGGTGGAGGAGCCCATCGCGAACTCGTCCATGTTGGTCTTGCCGAGGATGACCACGTCAGCGTCCTTGAGACGGCTGGTCAGCGTGGCGTCGTACGGCGGGATCCAGCCCTCGAGCATCTTCGAACCACAGGTGGTCGGGATGCCCTTGGTGGTGAAGACGTCCTTGAGCGCGAGCGGGACGCCGGCCAGCGGGCCCAGCTCCTCGCCCTTGGCGCGCTTGTCGTCCACGGCCTTGGCCGCGGCCAGCGCGCCCTCGGTGTCGACGTGCAGGAAGGCGTTGACCTTCTTGTCGACGGCTCCGATGCGGTCCAGGTGGGCCTGCGCGACCTCGACGGCGGACACCTCGCCCTTGGCGATGGCGCTCGCGGTCTCGGCGGCGGTGTAGCGGATCAGCTCGGTCATATCGGTCAGTCCTCCCCGAGGATCTGCGGCACACGGAAACGCTGCTCCTCGGAGGCGGGGGCGCCGGACAGCGCCTGCTCCGGGGTGAGCGACGGCCGCACCTCGTCCGCGCGCATGACGTTGGTCAGCGGCAGCGGGTGGGAGGTCGGCGGGACGTCCTGTCCGGCGACCTCGGAAACGCGGGCGACCGCGCCGATGATCACGTCGAGCTGCTCGGCGAAGTGGTCCAGCTCTTCGGGCTTCAGCTCAAGACGCGACAGCCGGGCGAGGTGGGCGACCTCCTCGCGCGTGATGCCAGGCATGCAGCGATCCTCAGGGTGAGTTCTGGTGAGACCCGGCGGTGCCTTGCGGGCGGAGCCGGGCCCGGGCAGGAGCAGCCGGGTTCGGCGCTCCGTCCTCGTGGTCTTTGGACCCCATCCTATGGGGCCCGTCCCGTACCCCGGCCAACGAGTGATCCGCGGCGGCCGTCGCCGGCGCCCGTCACGCTTGTCGCCGACACCCGTCGCGGCCGTCGCCGGTACCCGTCGCGGCCCGACGGTGGCTCCCGTCGCGGCCTGGCGGCGGCGTCCGGCGGGCT
>NZ_LFVW01000610.1:0-6911 GCF_001182915.1 Kitasatospora sp. MY 5-36 | reverse complement strand
CCCCACCAGCGCGCCCTCCGCCCCGGCGCGCGGCGGGCGCCGGGTCCACCGCGTCCACGGCGCACCCGTTCCGCGCACGCCGTCCGGCCCGCCCGCGCGGACGTCATCGCGGTGACGACCATGCCCTCTTCCGTGGCGATCTTCCCCACGATCGTGAGTGCGGTTGTGCGGGTGGTTGTGCGCACCCAGGTTCGCGCCCTGGGCGTGGACGCCAGCCTCCACAGGGCCTACGGTGGCACATCAACCGCCCTGCGGCCGCCGTCGCCCCACACCCTCTGACCAGCCGCGACACGCTCGCACCTACGAATCCCGCGCCACTGCGCAGCACCGCCCCACCGGCCCTCGCCGGCCCTCCGCCCGGCCGTCCCGCCACCTCGCCGCACCCGGTCGCCACCGGAACCGGCCTGGCGGCGGCGGGTTCCGGGCATTCCATCGGATTGGTCACCCAGCGCACCGAGGGCCTACCGTAGAGTGAGCACAGATGATCGACCGTCAGAAACCCATCTCCCTTTCCGAGAAGCCGAGATGACCAACCGTCACGAGAGTTCAGCCGAGCCGCCCCCGAGGCCCGGCGAGCCGGCGGAGGTGCCCCTGGAGTTCACCGCGTTCTGCGAACTCCACCGCCCCCGGTACCTCAGCTACGCGCGCGTGTGGCTGACCGAGCACAGCGCCGCGGCCGTCGCCGTCCAACAGGCCTTCGCGGAAATCGCGGTGCACTGGCGGGAGTTGATGGGCAGCTCCAACCCCACCGCGCACGCCTGGGAGATCCTGCGCGGCACCGTCGCCGACCACACCCGCCAGGCGACCCCCGCCCCGGACCGCCACCCGGCCGACGACGACCTGGCGATCCTGCACTACGTCGTCGGCCTCGCCGCCCCCGAGATCGCCGACGTCATCGGCACCGACGCCGCCAGCGTGGCCGGACGGCTGCGCCGCACCATGCTGCGCGAGGCCTCCGGCTGGTGACCCCGCGCCCCGGCCGCCTCCGGTCCGGCCTCAGACCGGGCCCCGGCCCCGCTCCCGGGCCCGGCTCCAGGCCCGGCTTCAGACCCGCTCGCCCGTCACGTCGAACAGGTGGTGCACCGGGTCGTGGATCAGGTACCGGGAGAACGACTCGACCGTGAACCGCGCCCCGTCGCTGCGGCTCCCGGTCCGCGCCCACTGCGCCCCCGCCACCCGCTCGAAAGCGGCGGCGAGCGTCTCCGCGGCCTCCGCCAGCTCCCCGGCCACCACCTTCGGGTCCTGGTCCCCGTAGCGCTCGGCGACGGCCGTCCCGTCCTGGTCCCAGTTGGGGAACAGCGGGTCCTCCAGGTCCAGCATCAGGTTCAGCCGGACCTCGAACAGCCGGAAGACGTCCCGGACGTGGCACGCGTACTCCAGGTCCGACCACACCCCCGGAGCCGGCCGCCTGCGCAGCCCGTCCACATCCGCCGCCAGCACCGCCAGCCAGCCCTCCGCATTGGCCCGGACCATCCCGGCGACGTCCTCCCGCACCACCCGCGGAGTCTCCAACCCGCAGTCGGGGCACGGGCGTTCCAGCACCCAGGTCCAGTCCTTGGTGTCGGGGACGATCCCGTCGTCGGCGGTGTTCGTGGCGGCGATCGACGTGCTCTCGACCCGCGTGCGCTCAGGAGTGCTCATGGGCCCAGCATCTCCGCCACCGGGGGAACCCCACCAGCGGCAATGACGCCAGCGGTCGCCGAAATACTGCCACCCTCGGCGCATTCACCCGGCGCGACCGCCCGACACACGCCCCCGTCCCCGCGCGCACCCCAACCGGTGCGCGCCCGCACGCCAGGACTAAACACGTGGACGAACCGGAAGCCGACCATCCATCCTGGCCGCCATGACCGCTCCCACCGATCTCGCCGCCCTCGCCGTGAAGCCCACCCTGCACGGCCCCACCATCCGGCTCGTCCCCCTCGACGAACGGCACACCGACCCGATGTGGGAACTCTGCGCCGACGAGACCACCAGACGGCTCACCGGCACCCGCACCGCCTTCACCCGCGACCGGATCCACCAGTGGTGCACCACCCGCGCCCAACAGCCCGACCGCCTCGACCTCGCCGTCGAAGACCCCGCCACCGGCCGCTTCCTCGGCGAGGCCGCCCTCAACGACGTCGACCCCGACAACTCCTCCGCCGGCTACCGGATCGCCCTCACCCCGGACCACACCGGCCGCGGCATCGGCACCGAAACCACCCTCCTGGTCCTGCGCCACGCCTTCGAGACCATCCGCCTCCACCGCGTCCACCTCGAAGTCTTCGAGTACAACGAACGCGCCGCCCACTCCTACCGCAAGTCCGGCTTCACCCTCGAAGGCCGCTCCCGCCAAGCCCACCACTGGGACGACCGCTACTGGGACGTCCTCCAGATGGCCGCCCTACGCGACGAATGGCTCGCCACTCACTGACCCGCCCCCCGCCGCCTCCGCACCACCAACACCCCGACGAGAGCGACCACCAACACCAACCCCCCGGCCGCCACCCCCACGACCACCCCGACCCCGTTCCCGCCGTTCCCCTTGTCCCCCTCGGGGACCATGGGCACGACGGCGGGCTCGTCGGTCTCCTCGTCCACCGGAGGCGGAGTGCCCTTCGCCTCCATCCGCCCGAGCAGGGGGTTCTCCCGGGGCCCGTTGTCCACAGCGGGATTCGCCTCCAGGGCCTTCGCCGGCGCGACGAGCCCGTAGCCGTAGTGGTTGTCGGGCACCGCCGTCCCGTTGGCCGGCGGCGTGGCCGTTTTGATCATGCGGTTGATCACCTGCCCGGCGGACAGGTCGGGGTACTTCGACCGAATCAGCGCGGCAGTGGCGGCGACGTAGGCCGTGGAATCGGAGGTGCCGTTCGCAACCAGGTAGCTCGTCGGTGACTTCGCCCCGGCGTGGTTGATCCCGACGCCGGGCGCGATGAGCGTGGTCTCGGGGCCGGACGTGGAATCGCCCCACACAACACCCTTGGAATCTGCCGCCCCCACGGCCACGACGCCGGGGAAGGCGGCCGGATACCCTACGCCGTTGCTTGAACCGTCGTTGCCCGTGCCCGCGATCAGAACGACGTCCTTCGACACCCCGTACGCAACCGCCTTTCGCGTCTGCGAGTCGAATCGCGAGCCCCCCCCGAGAGAGATGTTGACGACCTTCGCGCCCTTGTCCACCGCGAAGCGGATGCCCGCCGCCAGGTCGTTCTGCTCGGGGATGGGGCCTTCGTCGTTCGTCCGCACCTTCACCGGAAGGATCTTCGCCTTCGGAGCCAGGCCCATCACTCCGGCCTGAGTGCCGTGGCCGTGGCCGGCGATCAGACTCGCCATGCCCGTCCCGTGCCCATTGGTGTCAACACGACCATCCGACTGGGTACCCGAGAAATCAGCCCCTGGAAGAACCTGCCCGGTCAGGTCCTGGTGGTCCGGGTTCACCCCGGTGTCGATCACCGCGACGACGACGCCCTCGCCCTGGCTGACCGGCCAGACCTTGGCCTCGGCCTCGAAGGTCTTCAAAGCCCATTGCTGGTCCCTGACCTGATCGGCCAAGGCCGCCGGCCCGGCAACACCCCAGACCAGTGCCCCGGCGGCAAGGACCGCCGTACCACGCGCCAACCAGCGGCTCGTCAAACCCGGTCACCCCACTCAGCGAGGCATCCCGCAGGCCACCGACCTGCGGGATGCGATCAGATCACCAGTCCGCCTACGGACCGGCCTCATTCCACCACGTTCGGGTTGGTCGGCTTGTCCGACGCCCAGGTCTCCTCGTCCTCGACGAGGTAGTCCGGCCGCTTGCCGTCCTTCTCCCGATCCTTCTTGCGTCCCTGGGTACCGGTCAGCGGGATACCAGGAGACATGCCGTTCGCACCTGCGACGCCGGACTCGCCCCTGAGGCGGTTCCGCACTCCCAGCCCGGACCCGCCTTCCGTGAACGCCTGCTTGCCGTGTGCCCCGGCATCGGGCGGCGTCGCCCCTCGGACGGAACCGCCTGGTCGGCCCTGAGGCGCACCGGTCTGCTTGCCTCCGGTGGCTCCACGGCCGCCGGCTCCGAAGCCCGGATTGACCTCACCGCCACCACCTGCGACAGCCCGGCCCGCCCGTGGGCTCACGCCCTGCACCGGTGTCTCGCCACCGGTGGACCCACTGCCTCCGTATCCGGGCCTGCCGTTCCCGATCCCGGGCAGGGCCACCGGATTCTGCGCGGTCGGTCCGGCCGGGCCGACGACCGTCTGCCCGCCTCCGGTCGGAGCCGGCCCGGTCACGGGGCCCGTGACCGGGCCGGTGCTCAGGCCGGAGGTCTGGGTGCCCGAAGTGAGAGGCGTCGGCACGCTACCGCTCGGACGGGACACCGGGGTGCCGGAAATTCCCGCTTCGGGACCGCGACCCACCGTGCTCGACGGCTTCGACAGGGCTTGCGCCATACCGCCCTTGATGCCGGAGTCGGTCGCGACAGCCGCGTTCCTGGCCGAGGAGCCGGCCGCCATCGGAGGCTGGGAGGACTTCGGACGCTGCGGCGCAGGAGCGGATGCGGTCCGCGCGGACGTTCCCCCGGCTCCGAACGAGGTACCCGACATGACCGCCGCCGCCATCGCCGCGGCGTTGCCAGGGTCGTCCTGTGATCCCTGCTCAACGGGCTTGTCGACACGCTGGTTCGTCATCGGCGGGGGCTTCAGGGCCGGGGTGGCGACGCGGTAGTGCATGGCGAGGGTTTGCATGATGGCGGCCGCTTCGGCCTTCTTGCGGTCGGCGAGGGGGATGTGTTCGTCGTCGTCGCCGAAGAGGGCGTCGCCGACGGTGTCCTTGACCTTGTCCCAGTTGCCGGGTTCCTCGGGCATGTCGCGCTTGGCCTTGGCCATGGCTTCGGAGGTGTTGTGGAGGGTGTTGGCCGCGTCGTTGGCGTAGGCGGCGGCGTTGTTGATGCTGGCGGCCAGGGTGAGCATGCGGGTGTGGAAGGCGTCGCTGGTGGTGCCTTCCCAGGAGGTGGCGGCTTCGGTGCTGGCCTTGGTGAGGGTCTGGCGGATCTGCTTGAGGGTGTCGGCGGCCTTGCGCCAGGGGTCGCCGGCGGCCATCACCGCGCCGGGGTCGAGGGCCTGTGCCATGGTGCGGAGCTGGGCGTGGCTGTACTTGGTGAAGTCGGTGTAGACCACGGGCGGTCGGCCTCCGTTCGGGGCGGGCGGGCGGCGGTCAGACGGTGGCGTTGCCGCGGGTGGACGGGGTGCGGTTCTGCTGGGCCGCGGCCTGACTGCTCGCGGAGGGCTGGGCGACGGACCAGCCGTCGTCGCCGAGCTTGAGCTTCGTGGCGGTGTGCTGGTCCTGCTCCTCGTAGTTGGTGGCGGTGAGGTCGGCCTTCTGCTGGGCCTCGTTCACGGCTTCCTGGAGCTGGTTGAGGACGTCGCGCAGCGCGTCCCGCATGGTGCCGTAGCGGCCGTGGATCTCGGCGGCCTCGGCGAAGGTCCCGAAGGCGGTCTTGCCGATGCCGCTGCGGCCGTGGGCGTCGGTGCCGTCGGCGTGTTTCTGGAAGTCGGCGAGCAGCAGCCGTACTTGGCCGGCGAAGGCGCGGAGCTGTTCGACCTCGACGCGGTAGCCCTGTCCGGCTCCGCCGGTCGATCCGGTTCCGGTGGTTCCTGTGCCCATGTCGGCGCCTCCCCCGTGCGTCCGTCCCCCTGGCGGCCGGGGCCGGGCCCCGGTGCCTCATGTCTAACACACCGGGCCCGAATCCCGCCCGGGGCATGGTCAGTTCGCGTTCGTCCCGGTGCGTCGGGCGTCGGCGAGGGCGCGGCGGCAGAGCGAGTCGGCGTGCCGGGTGGTTTCGGGGAGGCGGTAGTGGCGGGCGAGGTCGAGGGTGGTGCGGACGGCGGTGTCGAGGCCGGTGCGGTGGCCGACGGAGACGAAGACGGGTTTGACGCCGGCCCTGGTGCGTACGGCGCGGCCGACCTCCTCGCCGGTGGCGGGGTCGGTGAGGGGGGTCCAGGAGCCGCGTGGTGCGTCGGGTTCGTGGTGGTCGAAGGTGAAGGGGGTCTTGGCGACGCCGAGGGTGCGGAGTCCGGTGAGGATGCCGAGGTGGCTGGCGAGGCCGAGGCGGCGGGGGTGGGCGAGGCCGTAGCCGTCGCAGACGACGGTGTCGGGGGTGCGGGTGAGGGCGGCCAACGCGTCGAGGACGGCGGGGAGTTCGCGGAAGGCGAGCAGTCCGGGGACGTACGGGAAGGCGATCCGGCCGACGGCGGTGGCCTGTTCGACGACGTCCAGGGTGTCGCGGTCGAGCAGGACGGCCGCGGCGGCGACGAGGTCGTGCTCGTCGTCGTAGGCGACGTCCACACCGGCGATCAGGGTGCCGGGGGCGGCGGGGTCCCGGCCCGGGTCGTCGTGGGGCTGGACGAGCGGGCGCAGCCGCTCCTGTTCGGCGAGTGCCTCGGCCTCGGTGGTGGGCCAGTCGGCGGGGATGGGCATGGTCGGTTCCCCCGGGTACGTGGTGCTCGGTGATACGTGCTCAGCGACAGTGCGTGGCAGGTGCCGGTCTCACCGTACCGAGCGGCCCGGACGACCCCGGGGTGAGCCCGTGCGCCCCCTGTGCCCCCGCCTCCGGGGGCTAGCCTGGACGTACCCGTCCTCCCCGCGGGGTAGCACCACTGGAACCGGCTCCACTCCCGCCCGTTTCCCCCGACGTGCGAAGGACCCCCGCCATGCCGCGCCCCTCCGTCGCCCAGGCCTGCCTCGGCTCGTTCACCGTCGTCGCCACCACGGTGGCACTGCTGGCCGTCTCGGGCGCCTCGGGCGTCCTGGCGGTCGTGGTGCTGGTGGGGTTCGCGCTGGCGCTCGGCACCGTGGTGACGGTGCTTTCGATGTCCGCCGCCGCGGCCAGGGCCGCCACCACGGCGGTGGGCCCCGGGGCCCCGGCCGCCCCGCCGCGCCCCACCGCGACCGCTGCCGGG
>NZ_LFVW01000609.1:0-6914 GCF_001182915.1 Kitasatospora sp. MY 5-36 | reverse complement strand
CCGGGGCGGGCGGGGCGACCGCCGCCGGGTCGGTGGCCGGGACGGGCACGGCGGCACGGGTGCTGCGGGCCGCCTTCCCGGCGGCCGTCGTGTCGGACAGGTCCAGCCCGTGCGTCCCGGTCAGCACGGCGGCGACCGCCACCGCGGACAGCGCGGTGAACAGGGACGGGGCCAGGAGTCTGCGGCGGCGCGAACCCTCGCGGCGGTGCTTGCCCATGCCTGTCTCTCCTGCCGGGGCGGTCGGTGGCGTCGTTCGGTGAACGACTATGGCGCCTCAGCCTGGAAAGGGCGTGACCGGCTCCTTGGAGCTCGATGAGAAATACCGTCAGCGCGTCAGCACCGCGTCCAGTTCTGCGGCTCCGACGAAAGCGGTGTGCGTCCCGGCGGCGGTGCAGGCGAAGGCCCCGGCCACCGTACCGGCCCGGGCGCAGTCCAGCGGCGGGCGGCCCTGGAACCAGGCGTACAGGAAGCCGGACACGAAGGCGTCCCCGGCGCCGTTGGTGTCCACCACCGGACGGCCCGGGTCGACGGCCGGCAGCCGGCGCGGCGCCGGGTCGTCCCGGGTGAGCAGGTGGCAGCCCTCGGCGCCGGCGGTGGCGACGACCACCCGCGCGCGCCCCTCGGCGAGGATCGCGCGCATCACCTCCTCGTGCCGGCCGCGGCAGCCGGCCACCGAGAGGAAGACCAGGTCGGAGCCGAGCGCGTAGTCGCGGTGGTGCGGGTCGGCGCCGTCCCAGTCGTGCAGGTCGGTGGAGGTGGTGCGGCCGAGGCGGTGCAGGTCGCCGTACATGTCCCGGTTGACGCCGGTGATGGACAGGTGGACGTGCCGGCTGCGCTCGGCGTACGGCAGACAGAAGTCGCGCGGCAGCCGCAGGTCGGCGGGGTGGCGGCCGTCGAAGAAGGAGAACCGGCGGCCGGCCGGGTCCACCAGGTTGACCCCGCGCGGGGTGCCGTACGGGCTCACCAGGTGCGCGAAGTGCAGTCCGTGGCGCGCGTAGTGGGCGCGGACCAGGTCGCCCTGGGGGTCGTCGCCGAGGAAGTCGATGAACGCGGTGCGCAGGCCGAGGTGGTGGGCGCCGAGGGCGACGCCGTTGCCGGTGTGGCCGACGTAGTCCCGCACCGGCTCGACGAACCGCGAGTCGCCGGGCGGGAGTTCCAGCCGCTCGACCCGGACGATGGTGTCCACACCGCTGCCGCCGACGACGAGCAGGTCGAACTCGGGCGGCGCGGCCTCGGGCGAAACAGTCTCGGACGGCACGGCGGCGCCTCCTTGCTTCCTGGACGGTGGTGGCCAGGAGTCAAGCAGGCGCCGGAGGTTGACTGCAAGGACTTGCTGCAAATTTCAATCGGCCGGTGGCCGCTCCGGACCCGCCTCGGCCCGGACCTCGGCCCCGGTCTCGACGTTCGCCCGGACGTCGGCCCGGGCCACGGCCCGCGGGCTCGGCCGCCCGTCCACCGCCCGTACGGCGGACGCCGATGCCGCCCCGCCCTCGACGACGGTGGCCTCGACGACGGTGGCCGCGACCGGGGTCGGCCGGTGGTCGATCATCAGCACCGCGACCAGCGCGGCCGCCAGCAGCACGCCCATCGCCACCCAGGTCGCGACGACGTAGCCGTGCACCGCGCCCTGGGCGCGCACCGCCGGGTCGGCGGCGATCCGGGTGGCCAGGAAGCTCGCGGTGGCGCTCGCGGCGACCGTGTTCAGCAGCGCGGTGCCGACCGAACCGCCCACCTGCTGCGCCGAGTTGATGGTGGCCGAGGCCGCGCCGGCCTCGTTCGGGGCGACCCCGAGGGTGGCCAGGCTCATGGCCGGCATGAACACCAGGCCCATGCCGAAGCCGATCAGCAGCTCGGCGGGCAACACCATGCCGGCCCACGGGCTGTCCACCCGCATCTGGGTCAGCCAGGCCATGCCGCCCGCGGCGAGCAGCAGGCCGGGGCCGATCAGGTTCCGGGACGGCACCCTGGTCATCATCCGGGCCGCGAAGCCCGTCGAACTCAGCACGATGGCGACCGTCATGGGCAGGAAGGACAGGCCGGACACGATCGGCGAGAAGTGCTTGATGGCCTGGAGGTAGTAGGTCAGGAACAGGAACAGGCCGAACATGCCGACCATCGCCAGGCCCACCGAGAGCGCGCCGCCGCCGCGGTTGCGGTCGGCGACGATGTGCAGCGGCAGCAGCGGGTGCGCGGTGCGCCGTTCGACCAGGACGAACGCCGCGAGCAGCGCCACGCCCAGGACCAGCGGGCCGATCACCAGGCCGTCGCCCCAGCCCCTGGTCACGGCCTCGGAGGTGCCGTAGACGATCGCCAGCAGGCCGCCGCAGCCGAGCAGCGCCCCGGGCAGGTCCAGCCGCAGCCGGCGGCCCTTCCCGACGTGGTCGCGCTTCAGCACGTTGAAGGCCGCGAAGGCGGTGACGGCGGCGATCGGCACGTTGACGAACAGGCACCAGCGCCAGTCCAGGTACTCGGTCAGCAGGCCGCCGGCGATGAAGCCGATCGCGGAGCCGCCGCCGGCGATCGCGCCGAAGATGCCGAAGGCCGTACTGCGCTCCCGCGGATCGGAGAAGGTGGTGGAGAGCAGCCCCAGCGCGGAGGGGGCGAGCAGGGCGCCGAACGCCCCCTGGAGGGCGCGGGCGCCGAAGAGCATGGCGGGGCCGACCGCCGCGCCGCCGAGGGCGGAGGCGAGGGCGAAGCCCAGCAGGCCGACGGTGAAGACGCGCTTGCGGCCGAAGAGGTCGCCCAGCCGGCCGCCGAGCAGCAGCAGGCCGCCGAAGGCCAGCGTGTAGGCGGTGATCACCCACTGCCGGTCGGCGTCCGAGATGCCCAGGTCCCGCTGGGCGGACGGCAGTGCGATGTTCACGATGGTGATGTCGAGCACGATCATGAGCTGGGCGGTGGCGATGACGGCCAGCGCCCACCAGCGGCGGCGGTCCGCGTCCTCATGACCGGCGACGGTTCTCGCAGTCACTGGTCGAGCCTTCCGGAGTGGGGCGGAGAGGTCACGCAGTCGCCTTCCAGCCAAACCCCGCTCCGGACGGATGGCAAGGAAAAACCTCACCAAATCAGACCTTCAGGACAAAAGAACCAGGCCCCCGGGACTGCGGACCGAGTCCCGGGGGCCTGGTTCCACGGCTCGCGCCGCGTGGTGGCTCAGAGCGCCGAGAGCTCCTCGACCAGGTCGTCCAGCCCCAGCGAGCCCTGCGAGAGCGCCGCCATGTGCCAGGCCTTGAGGTCGAACTCCTCGCCGCGCGCCTCGTGCGCCGCCTTCGCCGCCGCCCGGCCGCGCAGCCAGGCGCGCTCGCCCAGCTTGTAGCCGATCGCCTGGCCGGGCAGGCCCAGGTAGCGGACCAGCTCGCTGTCCAGGAAGTCGGCCGACAGGCCGCAGTACAGGCCGAAGAACTCCCGGGCGTGCTCCGGGGCGACCGGCTCGCCCGGCCGGTACGGGGAGTCCGCCGGGAAGTCCAGGCCCACGTGCATGCCGATGTCGACGATGACCCGCAGCGCGCGCATCATCTGCGCGTTGAGATAGCCCAGGCGGTGGCCCGGGTCGGTGAGGTAGCCGAGCTCGTCCATCAGGCGCTCGGCGTACAGCGCCCAGCCCTCCAGGTTGGCGCTGACCCCGCCGAGGCTCACCTGGTAGGTGGAGAGCCGGTCGGCGACGTAGTTCCACTGCGCGAGCTGGAGGTGGTGGCCCGGGACGCCCTCGTGGTACCAGGTGGAGACCAGGTCCCAGACCGGGAAGCGGTCCCGGCCGACCAGCGGCAGCCAGGTCCGCCCGGGACGGCTGAAGTCCAGCGAGGGCGCGGTGTAGTACGGCGCGGCGGCGCTGCCCGCCGGGGCGATCCTCGACTCGACCCGGGTGACCGGCTCGGCCAGGTCGAAGTGGGTGCCCTGGAGGTCCCGGACGGCCTGGTCCATCAGGCCCTGGAGGTACTCCCGGGCGGCCTCGGCACCCTCGATCGCCGGGCCGTCCGACTCCAGCCAGCGCATCGCCGCGAGCGGACCCGCGCCCGGCAGGACCTTCTCGGCCTCGGTCTCCATCTGCGCCAGCAGGTCGTGGAACTCGCTCCAGGCCCAGGCGTAGGCCTCGTCCAGGTCCAGGTCGGCACCGGTCCAGTAGCGCACCCAGCGGACGTAGCGCTCCCGGCCCGCGGTGTCCGGGGCGCCGGCCGCGGCCGGGCCGTACACGTCGCGCAGCCAGTCGCGCAGCTCCGCCAGCGCCTCGGCGGCGGCCACCGCGTGCTTCGACAGCTCGGGGTGCAGACCCTCCGGCGCGCCCTGGACGAAGGTGCCGAACCAGGCGCCGGGCACCCGCTCGGCGGCGGGCGCGTCCTCGCCCAGCCACTCGGCGAACTGCCCGAGCACCGTGGCCACCTGGCGCGGGCCGGACAGCAGGCCGCGCTCGACGCCCTCCGTCAACGTGCGCCGGTACTGCGCGAACGCCTCCGGGAGCCGCGCCATCCGGCGGCCGATCACCTGCCACTCGGCCTCGGTGTCGGTGCCCATCAGGGTGAAGGACTCCCGCACGTCGTGCACCGGGGAGCCCAGGTTGCGCAGCGAGCGGAAGTTCTCCCCCGCCTCGTGGACGGCGAGTTCGGCGGTCAGCCGCTCGCGCAGCAGCCGGGCGCAGCGGCGCTCCGCCTCGTCGTCGGCGGCACCGGCCCGCTCGGCCTCGTCGAGCTTCGCCAGGGTGCGGCGGGCGAGGTCGGCGACGGCCTCGGGACCGGCCGGGGAGAGGTCGGGAAGCCGGTCGTCGTCAAGGTTGAGACCGAGGTACACCGCGGTCAGCGGGTCGAGCTCGGCCAGTTCGCGGACGTGGTCGTCGGCGATGCGGCGAGGGGTGGCGCCGTCGGCGGTGATCAGTTCTTCACGCATTCGGACATCATTTCGTGGCGCGGCAGCTTTGCAACCCCTTTGCGAGCCGGGTTCGCCTGCGAAAATCCGTTCGGCGCGACCGGATCCGATCCGTCCGGCGCCCATTACGCTTGGCCGCCATGGAAGCCAGCCCCGCCCCGGCCGCACCCGAGCCGCGCCCGCGCCGCACCGGCTACCGGCGGCTGCCGGTCCAGCAGCGGCGCGAGCAGCTGATCGCGGTCGCCCTGGAGCTGTTCGCCTCCCGGCCGCCCGAGGAGGTGGGCCTGGACGACGTCGCCGAGGCCGCCGGGGCCTCCCGCCCGCTGGTGTACCGCTACTTCGCGGGCGGCAAGCAGCAGTTGTACGAGGCCGCGCTGCGCACCGCGGCGGACGAGCTGAGCAGCCGCTTCGCGGTACGGCTGAGCGGGACGCCGTCCGAGCAGCTGTCGGCGGTGCTGGACGGCTACTTCGCCTTCGTGGCCGAGCACGACGCGGGCTACTCGGCGCTGCTGCGCGGCGGTTCGGTGGTGGAGACGGCCCGCACCTCGGCGATCGTGGACGACGTCCGGCGGGAGGCGCTGCGCCGGACGCTGCGCCACCTGGGCGTGCGGGAGGCCGGGCCGCGGCTGACGCTGCTGGTGCGCTCCTGGATCGCGGTGGTCGAGGGCGCGTCGCTGAGCTGGCTGGACGAGGGGCGCGCGCTGCCGGTGGCGGAGCTGCGCGACTGGCTGGTGGACCAGTTCACGGCGATGGCGGCGGCGACGGCGCTGCACGACCCGCAGACGGCCGAGGTGCTGGCGGGGGTGCTGGCGCTGGAGGGGCCGCGGCCGGAGCGGGCGGAGCGGCTGCGGGCGGTGCTGGGCGGCGGCCATTAGGCGGCGCGGCCGCACCCGAGCGGTCCCGGCGCCCCTCCCGACCCCCGTGCCAAGGGTCGGGCGGCCCGCGCCGTTACGCCTTGCCGAGCACCTGGCGCTGGCGGCCGAGCCCGTCGACCTCGATCTCGACCACGTCGCCCGGGGCGAGGTACGGCGTGCCGGGGCGGCCCAGGGTGACCCCCGCCGGGGTGCCGGTGATGACCACGTCGCCGGGCTCCAGCACCATGAACCGGCTCGCGTAGCGGACCAGTTCGAGCACCGGGAAGACCATCTCCGCGGTGCTGCCGTGCTGCCGCCGCTCGCCGTTGACCCACAGCCGCAGGGTCAGCGCCTGCGGGTCGGCCACCTCGTCGGCAGTGACCAGCCAGGGCCCGAGCGGGGTGAAGGTCTCCGCCGACTTGCCCTTGTCCCACTGGCCGCCGCGCTCGAACTGGAAGGCCCGCTCGGTGACGTCGTTGGCGATCGTGTACCCGGCGATCACCCCGGCCGCCTCGGCGTGCGAGTCCAGATAGCGGGCGGTGCGGCCGATCACGACGGCCAGCTCGGCCTCGTAGTCGGTCTTCTCGCCGCCGCGCGGCACCAGCACCTCGTCGTACGGGCCGACCACGGTGGAGCCCGGCTTGAGGAAGATGACCGGCTCGGCCGGGATCGCGGCCCCGGCCTCGGCCGCGTGGTCGCGGTAGTTGAGCCCGATGCCGACCACCTTGCCCGGCCGGGGCACCGGTGCGCCCACCCGCAGGCCGTCGAGGTCCAGCACCGGCAGGACGCCGGCGGCCGCGTCCCGGGCCAGTGCGGCCGGGTCCAGCCCGGCCAGGAAGGCCCCGTCGAGGTCGCGGGTCCGCCCCGAGAGGTCGTACGCGGTGCCGTCCTCACCCAGGACGACCGGGCGCTCGGCGCCCGCGGGTCCGACGCGCAGGAGCTTCATCGATCCGTCACCAGCCTTTCGTCGCAGCTCACCGGGGCGGCCCGGAGGCCGCTCCCGAGTCCGGCAACGAGGTATACCAACGCGCCGGGGCGGCGGGCCAGACCGTCCCGATGGGCGAAATCCTCCCGGTTGGCGCTCCGGCCGCCGCCCCGGCTCGGCGGCCCGCACGGTTGACACCCCGGGGGCCGACCGTGCGGAGGCGGCTCAGCCGTCCTGCGCGCCGCCGCCGAGCAGCGCCGCCAGGGCGACGGCCCGCG
>NZ_LFVW01000608.1:0-6920 GCF_001182915.1 Kitasatospora sp. MY 5-36 | reverse complement strand
GCCGGTTCCGGCACCCCGTCCTCGACCGGCCGCAGCACGCCGTCCGCACCGACCCGGTACGCGGCGCTGGTCACCCCGGCCAGCCGGGCCGGGTCGTGGTCGACGAACAGCACCGTGCCGCCCGCCGCCGCCCGCTCGGCGGCGGCCTCGTCCAGCACCGCCCGGGCCTCCGGGTCCAGCCCGGTCCACGCCTCGTCCAGCAGCAGCACCCGCGCCTCGGGGAGCAGCGCCTGGGCGACCGCGACCTTCTGGCAGGTGCCCTTCGACAGCCGGCTCAACGGCGTGCCCGCCCGGTCCGCGACACCGAACCGGTCCAGCAGCTCCCCCGCCCGCCGCCGCGCCCGCTCCGCCGACAGCCCGTGCACCCGCCCCACCCGCAGCAGGTAGGAGGCGGCGTCGAAGGGCAGCGCCGGCGGGAAGCGCTCGGGCACGTACGCCGCCGGGCCGGGCCGCGCCACCCGCCCCGTGCTCGGACGCTCGATCCCGGCGACCAGCCGCAGCAGCGTCGACTTGCCGCTCCCGTTCCGCCCGGCGATCCGCACCAGCTCGCCCGGCCCGACCGCCAGATCGACCCCGCGCAGGATCCACCGCTCCCGCCGCCCGTACCGCTTGCCGACCGCCGTCAGCTCCATCGCTCCCCCGCCCCAGTCCGTCGTGAAAGGAAGGCTATCCACGCCGCGTAAGACCGCCGTGAACGTACGGATTCCCCAACTGTGCACCGGAGTTCGCGCCGGGGCTGGTTGAGGCACGATCCGGGCCCGTTTCGCCATCGCGAACTGATGATCCCTAGGATCGGCCGGGTGACTACCGGACGACGACCACAGACCAGGCTCGGCAGCCTGCTGGCAGCAGTGGCGATAACGGGCGCCTCGCTGCTCCTCGGCCTGCCCGCCCACGCCGACGAACCATCAGCCGGCGCCGCTCCCGCGACCAAGGAGGCGCCCCGGGTCGACCTCGTCCTGGACGTCAGCGGCTCCATGCGCGAGGCGGACATCCAGGGCAAGAGCCGCATCGCGGTGGCCCAGCAGTCGCTGAACGAGGTGATCGACGCGCTGCCCGCGGAGACCGAGTTCGGCATCCGCACTCTGGGGGCGAACTACCCCGGCAACGACAAGGCCCAGGGCTGCCAGGACACCAAGCAGCTGTACCCGGTCGGCAAGACCAACAAGGTCGAGGCCAAGACCGCCGTCGCCACCCTGCGCCCCACCGGCTGGACCCCGATCGGCCTGGCGCTGCGCGGCGCCGCGCAGGACCTCGGCAAGGGCGAGACCACCCGCCGGGTGGTGCTGATCACCGACGGCGAGGACACCTGCACCCCGCCCGACCCCTGTGACGTCGCCCGCGAACTCGCCTCCCAGGGCATCCACCTGGTGGTCGACACCCTGGGCCTGGCCCACGACGACAAGACCCGCCAGCAGCTGCTCTGCATCGCCAACGCGACCGGCGGCACCTACACCGACGTCCGCACCCAGGAGCAGCTCACCGACAAGGTGAAGCAGCTGGTCGACCGCTCCAACGACACCTACACGGTGACCCCGGTCAAGACCACCGGCACCGACAAGTGCGAGAGCGCCCCGGTGCTCGCCCCGGGCGTCTACACCGACCGCGAGAAGTTCTCCGAGCACCGCGTCTACAAGGTCCCGGTCAAGTCCGGCCAGGAGCTGCGCGCCTCGGTCAGCGTCGCCCTCGACCGCCCGGTGGCCCGCGACTACGGGGTACTGCTCCAGGCCACCAGCGCGACCGGCCAGGAACTGGTCCGCGGCACCGACGCCGGCAGCAGCCGCACCGACGTGGTCTCCACCGGCCTGCGCTGGTCCACCGACGACTCCAAGGGCTACGTCACCGCGAGCCCCACGGCCACCAAGGACTCCAAGGAGAAGCCGGAGACCACGGTCTGCCTGGTCGTCAGCAACTCGCTGGCCCCGCAGGCCGGCGTGCTGGCCGACCCCGGCCTGCCGCTGGAGCTGACCGTCGACCTGGCCTCCGCCTCGCCCGCCCCGGAGGGCGCCGCGATGGGCCTCGGCCGCGGCTGGATCCTGCTGCTCACCCTCACCCTGGCCGGCCTGGCCTTCGGTCTGGTCTTCGGCTGGATCGCGCGCTGGCGGATCGCCGTCTGGCGGGAGAACTGACCATGCGTACGACGATCCGCGGCGCCCTCGCCGCCCTCGCCCTGCTGCCCGCCCTGGCCCTGAGCGCCCTGGGCGCCCCGGCCGCCTCGGCCGCCTCGGCCGCCTCGCCGTCCCCCTCGGCCAGTGCGAGCGGCACCCCGGCCCCGGCCACCAAGGCCGGCACCTCCTTCCTGACCGCGGTCAACCTCTCGCCCAACCAGGACGCCAACGTCTCCGTCTCCACCGGTGACTACCTGTACTGGGCGTTCGGCGCCGCCGAGGGCCAGACCCCGACGGTCAACCTGACCGTCGGCCTGGCCCCCTCGGCCGACCGGCACGGCCCGCAGACCTGGTCCGTCGAGGTCTTCGACGGGCTGCGCCGCCGCCAGGCGTGCACCGCCGGCACCCAGAACGCCACCGCCGAGCAGAGCGCCGGCTCGCTGGCGCTGAACTGCACCCTGCGCGAGGTCCGCACCTGGGCCGAGCCGTGGTCCGGCGACCCGCTGCCCGGCACCTACTACGTGCGGCTGTCGGTCAGCGACGTCCCGCAGCCGGACCTCGGCCTGGCCTCCTCGGTGCAGCTGCACGTCGCCGCCAAGGGCGACGCGGACAACGCCCAGCCGGAGGGCGGCGAGCTGAAGGCCCCGCTGGTCCCGCCGGCCGGCGGCGGCGCGAGCACGGCCAAGGCGGCCGCCCCGGTGGCCCAGGAGGAGCACTGGTACACCGGCTGGTTCTCCGGCTGGAACAGCCGCTGGTACTGGACGATCGGCGGCGGCTTCCTGGCCGCGCTGGCCGGCATCCTCGGCTACCGGCTGACCCGGCACCCGCGCGGCCACCGGCCCGGCCACTACGGCGCCGTCCCGTCGCAGGGCTCCCACCAGAGCGGTCACTACACCGGCTCGGACCGCCCCTGACCCGCCCCGGAGGGCCGGCCGGACGTCGTTCCGGCCGGCCCTCCGGCGTGTCCGGGCCCCGCGCTCAGCCGCGGAACAGGTTGTGTCCGACGTCGGTCGGGACCTCGTCCTGGACCGGCTTGCTGCCCGGCCCCGGCACGTGCTCGCCGGGGATCGGCTCGTCGCCCTCCCGGTGCAGCAGCACGACCCCGTCCTCGGCCCACAGCTGCCGGTAGCCGTGCGCCAGCAGCAGCTGGATCCGCTCGGCCTGCTCCTTGTCCGTCTTGAACGGGAAGGACCGCTTGTCGCCCCGGGTGAGCACGTACTCGCGCCCGCGCGGTGTGCCGTCCACCAGCACCACGTCCGTCCGGGCGGTCAGCCGCGGCGCGATCTGGTTGTCCGCCTCGACGGACGCCCCGTCCGGGATCAGCGCGGCCGCCCGCACCAGCGCCGCCTCGCTCGGCTTGGGCACCCACGAGGTCGGCAGGACCAGCGGCACCAGCCCGATCGGCACCGCGGCCACCAGCGCGATGCCGGCCGCGCCGAGGCCCAGCCGGCGGGCCCGCCGCAGGCTCCGCTCCGGCCGCCCGGCGGCGCTCAGCCGGCCCAGCACCTCGATCGCGGCGGTGAGCAGGACCGGCCACAGCAGCGAGTCGTAGTGCCGGGCGATCGACCAGTGGTTGGGGTTGCTGGACAGGATCCGTTCGGCCAGCAGCGGCACCGCGCACAGCACGGTGGCCGAGCGCAGCGGCAGCAGCAGCATGGTGCCGAACAGCCACAGCAGCAGCAGCGGCTTGAGCGGCTGGTCGAAGGCGGCCTGCACCAGCAGGAACGGGTCGTGCAGCAGGTTGCGCAGCGCGTCGCCGCCGTCCGTGCCGAGCGAGCCGTAGTTCCAGTAGTAGCCCGGTTCCCCGCCCATCGCCGGGATCAGCCAGGTGATGGCGGCGGCCGAGGCGACCGGCCCGCCCAGCAGCAGTCCCAGGCCGGTGCGGCGGCCCGCCCGGTCGTCGGTGCGGCGGGTGCGCAGCAGCAGCACCAGCCCGTACGCCCCGACCAGCAGGCCGAGGTCCTCCTTGGTGCAGCACAGCAGCAGGGCGGCGAGCAGCACCGTGCCGTACCGGCGGGCCAGCCCGCGCTCCAGCATCAGCAGGGTCAGCGGGACCGCGAAGGCGACCTCGTGGAAGCCCACCCGAGCGGCGACCAGCAGCGGCCAGCCGAGCCCGTAGACCAGGCCGGCCAGGTCGGCGGCCCGGCGGGCGGTGCGCGGCTCGGCACCGGCGAAGGCGTACCCGGCGATCCGCCGGATCAGCGGCACGCCGGCCGCGAACAGCAGCGACTGCCCGATGATCAGCGAGCGCGGGTCGTCCCAGATCCAGTACAGCGGCGCGAGCAGCGCCAGCACCGGCGAGAAGTGGTCGCCCAGCAGCGAGAAGCCGGGCGGGAACTCGTGGTGGAAGCTCTTCAGCGTCGAGACGGGCAGCCCGAAGTGGGCGTAGCCGCGCACACCCTGGTCGAAGATGCCGAGGTCGAAGCCGCCGAGCGAGACGGACGTCCAGCCCTGCAGGCCGATGGCGCAGGTCACCGCGAAGCAGAGCGCGGTGAGCAGCGCGGTGCGCCGGGCGGGGCCGAGCAGGACGGCCGCGGCCATCCGGCGGACGGCGGGCCCGGCGGCGGCCGGCGGCGGGGGTGCGGTCTGGGTGGTCACGTCTGGTCTGGTCCGTCCGGTCTGGGGTCCGTGGGTCCGGTCCGTCAGGTCCGGTTCGTCAGCGCGGGGTCGCGGTCCAGCCTGGCGGTCAGCAGGGTCAGGGCCCCGCCGCCGGCGGCGTCCACGGCCTGCCGCCGGGCGCGGTAGAGCCGCACGCCCAGGACGACCAGGACGGCGATCGCGATCGGCGGGTAGATCGCGCCGGGCAGCTGCCAGTACCAGGCGACCCCGCGGCCCCAGCGGTGCGGCACCGCCCACATCACGTGGGAGAGGAAGACCGCCGCGGTCACGCCGAACAGCACCCGCCGGGCCGTGGTCCTGGCCTCCACCGCCAGCAGGGCGAGCAGCGGGATACACCAGACCCAGTGGTGGGTCCAGCTGATCGGCGAGACCAGCAGCGCGGTGAGCGCGGCGCAGACCGCGCCCCAGGCGTCGGCCCGCCGCAGCACCCGCGCCGAGCGGCCGGCCAGTACCGCCACCCCGAGCCCGAACACCGCGACCAGCGCCGAGGCGACGACCCCGACCAGGCCCGGGTCGTTGACGTCGAGCAGCCGGCAGACGGCGCCGCGCAGCGACTGGTTGTCCACCAGGACGGTCACGCCGACCCGGCTCGGGTCCCAGAGGTAGGTGGTCCAGAACCCGTACGAGGCGTCGGGCAGGAGGGCCCAGCCGATCAGGCCCGCCGCCAGGAAGGTGCCGGCCGAGACGAAGGCGGCCCGGACCCGGCCGGTCAGGAACAGGTAGACGGCGAACAGGCCCGGGGTGATCTTGATGGCGGTGGCCAGGCCGATGCCCACGCCCTTGAGGCGGTGGCTGTCCGGCCGGGTCAGGTCCCACAGGACCAGGCAGAGTATGCCGAGGTTGACCTGGCCGTACTGGAAGGTGGTGAAGACCGGCTCCAGCCAGACGCCGAGGCCGGTGGCCAGGACCACCACGGCCGCGCGGTGCCGCTTCGGCCAGCCGGCCAGCTTGAGCGACAGGTGCACGGCCGCGGCGAGCAGCGCGTAGTTGAGGAGCATCACCAGGACGCGCAGGGTGCTCACGTCGAACCAGGTGCTCGGCACGAAGAGCATCGCCGCGAACGGCGGGTAGGTGGCCGGCAGGTCCCAGCCGGGCAGCCGCATCGCGTACAGGTCCTCGCCGCGGACCACCGCCTGGCCCTCGGCCCGGTAGACCAGCATGTCGACCATGGTGGCCCCGTGGACGTGCCGGAACCAGGCGAACACCGCCAGTGAAACCGCCGCCACACAGGCCGCCGGAAGGGTCCAGGAATTCGGCCTTCCGGTTTCCGCCGCGTCGCCGGACCCTTCCGGACCGGACCGCCGCACCCACCGTTTCAGACCGAACTCGCGCACCGCGATGGCACCCCGTCGAGATAGACCAGATCGTTCCCTCGTCGCCGTCTGGGCCCACCCACCATAACCGACCCCCCTGAGCCCCAAACCGCGTCAGAAACGGGCCCGGAGGGGCGATGTGACCTCCCCCACACCGGGCCCCGGGTCGGGGTCGGCACCGGGCCCGGACCCCAAAACGCGAAATCCCGCCGGGAGTTGCCTCCCGGCGGGATTTCGTCGACCGGCCGGAGCCGGTCTGTTGGGTGGAGCTGAGGGGATTCGAACCCCTGACCCCCTCGATGCGAACGAGGTGCGCTACCGGACTGCGCCACAGCCCCAACGAGAAGAAACTCTAGCACCTTTCGGAGGGGGTCCGTGACCACCCCCGGATCACGGTGCCGGCCGGGGTGGCCAGGGGGCTCGCCCCGAACGCGGGCCGCCCCGCCCGCGGTGGCGGGCGGGGCGGCATCGGGCGGGTGCGTCGCGGCGTACGGGCGGGCCGGGGGCCGACCCCCGGCCCCCGTCACTCGTTGGCCGCGCGCGGGCGCGACTCGGGAGCCTGGGGCTCGGCGTACTGGTCGAAGAGCGGGGTCTTGCGGGACTCGGCGGGGCGCCCGGCGGTCCAGGTGCCGGGGGCCGACAGGTCGAGGCCGCGGGAGACCCGGGGGGCGACCGGGGCGGTCACATAGGTCGGCAGCGGGACGGGCACCGGCTCCCAGGAGTCCGGCCCGGCCGCGCCGCGCTCGCGCATGCCGTCGACCCACTCCTCGTGCTCGGTCGCCTCGGCCACCGCGGAGGCGGAGGGCACCGAGACGGTGGCCTGCTCGGGGTCGGCGGCCAGCCGCAGGTGGGAACGGCGCGCGGGCCGCTCCCCGGCGGG
>NZ_LFVW01000607.1:0-6923 GCF_001182915.1 Kitasatospora sp. MY 5-36 | reverse complement strand
CGCAGCCGGCCGGCGACCAGCGAGCCGACCAGCAGGCCCACCGCGCCCGCCTGGGTCAGCGCCACCCAGGCGCCGTCCCCGCCGAGCCGGGTGGCGGCGATCAGCGGGCCGAGGGTGAGCAGCACGGCGCTCGCGCCGTTCCACACCCCGTGGGCGATCAGGCTGGTCCAGTACCAGTCCCGGGAGCGCACCTCGCTCCAGCCCTCGGCGAGGTCCCGGCGCAGCGAGCGCGGGGCGTCGGGCACGGTGTCGTCGGGTGCGGTGTCGTCGGGTGCGGGGTCGCCGGTCGCGCGGTCGACGCGGAGCCGGGCGAGCAGGGCGGCGCTCAGGACGAAGGAGGCGCCGTCCAGGACGAACGCCCAGCCCGGTCCGGCGGTGTACACCAGCAGTCCGGCGAGCGCCGGGCCGCCGAGCCGGGCGGCGCCGGTCGCGGTGCCGAGCAGGGCGTTGGCCCGCAGCCGCAGCTCGCCCCGGACGGTGGCCGCGACCAGCGGCGAGGCGGTGGGCATGGCGAAGGCGGAGGCGATGCCGCCGACGGCCGAGGCGGCCGCGACGTGCGGCAGACGGGGGTGTCCGTCGAGCAGTTCCAGGCCGACGAGCAGCTGGGCGAGGGCCCGGACGAGGTCGGTGCCGAGGGCGACCAGCCGGGGATCGAAGCGGTCCCCGACCACTCCGCCGACCGGTAGGAGGAGCAGCTTCGGCACCATCGCGCAGCCCAGGACCAGGGCGAGCGCGGCGGCCGAGCCGGTGGCGCGGGTGATGGCGATGGCGAGCGCGGCCGGGACGACGGCGTCGCCGAGCGTGGAGACCGTCCGGCCGATGAAGAGCAGGCGGAAGCCGCTCAGGCTCAAGGGGTGTGCTGTCACGCGCCGCACTGTATTTCGGTGTCAAAATTTCGGCAACGAATATTTCGACGCCGTCGTTTCTGTGGCGGTTTGTAGACTCCTTCCCATGGCCGAGCACCCTTCCGAACAGCACACTCCGCCCCGCGGCCGGACGGGGCCCCACGACCGGACGGAGCCCCGCGACTGGACGGACGGTCACGTCGACCGCTGGCAACCGGTGCTGCCCGACCTCGACCCGGTCATCGAGGCCTCCGTCACCCGGATGTGGCGGCTCACCCGCCACCTCGGCCGGGTCCGCGAACAGGGCGTCGCCGACTACGGCCTGCACAAGCACGAGTTCGACACCCTGCACGTGCTCGCCGGCCGCGGCGGCCACGCCGCCCCCTCCGACCTGCGGGCCGACCTCAACCTCGCCCCGGCCTCGGTCACCGGCCGGCTGGAGACCCTGGAGCGGCGCGGCTTCGTCCTGCGCACGCCGTCCACGGAGGACCGCCGGAAGGTCGACATCGTCCTGACCGAGGCCGGGCGCGCCGCCTGGCGCAAGGCCCTGGACGTGGTGGGCCGGGAGGAGCAGCGGCTGCTGGGGGTGCTGTCCGAGGAGGAGCGGCGCACACTGGCGGACCTGCTGCGGAAGGTGATGCTCGCTCAGGAGACGACGCCGGAAGGCTAGACGTCCGCCAGCGCTCCCGTACCGGGGTCGACCCGTGGCGCCCGCCCCTGGTATCGATGGGGGCGGGCGATTCGAACGAGTGCCGGTGCCGGACGGTGTGGGGGCGCGGCCCCGGGACGGGCGGGGCTACCCCGTACCGGCGATCACGCCCTGGCAGGGCGGCCTGCCGCAGTTCGCGCTGACCGACTACGGGCGCAGCGCCGCGTGCGCGCTGGAGCGCACGTGCTCGGTGTGCGGGCGGTTCATGGAGCGCGGACCGGTCTGGCGGGTGGTCGGCGCCGCCGAAAGCCCCGCGATCGCGGGGGCGCTCGCGGCCGGGCAGCCGTACCGCAACCTCGCGCCCACCATGGAGGGCCCCGGCCACCGGGCCTGCATGCTGTACGCCGCCATGGTCTGCCCGTACCTGGCCCGCCCCAACGCCCGGCGGCGGGCGGGCGCGGCGGGCACGGCGGGTTCGGGGGATTCGGCCGCCGTCCGGGGTGCGGTGCGCGGTGGCACGGGCGCGGTGGTCGGGTTCGGCGACTACGAGTACGCCGTCACCGGGGCTCAGGTGCTGTTCCGCTTCCTCGACGTGGTCGAGTTCCTGCCGCACGAGTCGGCGGACGAGCACCTGGCCGAGCTGTGCGCCGAGCTGGCGAAGCCCTCGTAGTACTGGTGGCCCTCCCGGCTTTCGTGGCCCTCGTGGCGCTCGTGGCCCTCGCGGCCCGGTGGCCCGGTCGGCGGGAGGTGCCGGCCGGGCCGGGGCGTGGGCCGGAGGGTCAGAGCGCCCGGCTCTGCGCCCAGTCGTAGAGCCGGTGGGCGCTGTCCCCGAGGCGGGTGGCGTACAGCGTGTTGGCCGGGCCGCCCGCGAGTTCCTCGGAGGTGGTGGTGACGCCGACGAGGGTGCCGGTCCCGGTGGCCGGGTCGAACCGGGCGAAGTGGGGGCCGCCGCTGGCCCCATGGGACATGTCGCAGGACTCGCCCCACAGGACCGGGGCCTGGGGGCCGGGGCGGGCCGGTCCGGCGCAGTGGATCATGCGTGAACCGGAGTACGTGGCGGCGGGGTTGTTCAGCCGGTCCTTGGGATAGCCGAAGGTGTGGACGAACTCGCCCTCGGTGGGCGGGGTGAAGGCGATCCGCTGGGCACCGGTGACGTCGGCGATCCGCCGCCCCCCGGCCGAGGGGTTCGCCACCAGGACCCCGGTGTCGTAGCCGGCCACGGCGACGTCGTTCGAGGTCGTCCCGCCACGATCGGCGTCCCAGCGGGAGGAGGTTGCCATGGTCCTGATGCTGAAGCCGCCGAGCGGCTTGGTCCCGTTGCGGTAGCCGGGCACGAAGTAGAGGTTGTGGTTCCAGGTGTCGGCGGTCGCGGGGGCCCCGACGCCCCGCAGGCAGTGCGCCGCCGTGAGCAGCGTGCTGCGGTTGGCGCTGTTGACGACGGTCGCGGTGCAACTGCCGTCGTAGCCGTCGGAGAAGGTGAAGAAGAGCCGGCCGACGCTCCGGTCCACCGCTCCGCCGTGGGTCCACACGGCCCCGGGGTCCGGGGTGTCCGCGGGCAGCGGCCGCGGGTCGTCCGGCGTGTTGTCGTCCTTGGGCAGGGGCGTGATCTCGGGGACCAGGGCGCCCGCCAGCTTCATCCGGTCGGGCGTCCAGTAGGCGTCGATCCGGCCGCGCTCCTGCGCGGTCGTGGCGCCGGCGTGCGTGGTGACGGTCTCCCGCTCCGCGGCGAGGGCCGTGTTCGGCAGCAGCACCGCCGCCGTGGTCGCACTCAGCAGGAGGGCGCCCACGGCGGCGAGCCTGCGGGGCATGGCGCGGTCGGTGGTCGGTGTTCCGGGTGTCTTCGGCATGCACGGCACCGTAGGCACGGGATGTCAGGCTCCCGTGTGGATCGGGTTTCGGCCGGCCGTCGAAACGATCAGGTTCCGGTAACGGCGCCCCGGTCCTGTACCGGTGGCCGCCGCTCGGCCTGAGCCAGCATCAGGGCCGGTAGGAGGGCAGGCCCTTGACGGTGGACACCTGGGTCGGCGCGGCCGAGCCGTCGGCGGGCAGGGCGCTGACGCCGTCCGGGGTGCGGACCGCGATGGTCCTGCCGTCGGGGGACCGGGCCAGGTCGCGGACGACGGTGCCGAAGTCGACTTCGACCTCGACGAGGAGCTTCGCAGGGCGGGGTCAGCAGCGGATGCGGGCCGTGTCACAGCCGTGGAACAGGACGGGCGCGCGCCGTGGCCCGCGCGGGGTGCCGGTTCAGAGGCCGAGGTCGGTGAGGCCTGGGTGGTCGTCGGGGCGGCGGCCGAGCGGCCAGTGGAACAGCCGCTCCGCAGCGGTGATCGGCAGGTCGTTGATCGAGGCATGCCGCTCGGCCATCAGGCCGTTCCGGTCGAACTCCCAGTTCTCGTTGCCGTAGGAGCGGTACCAGTGGCCGTCGCCGTCGTGCCATTCGTAGGCGAAGCGGACCGCGATGCGGTCCCCGCCGTACGCCCAGAGCTCCTTGATCAGGCGGTAGTCCAGCTCGCGCTGCCACTTGCGGGTGAGGAAGTCGGCGATCCGGTCGCGGCCGGTGAGGAACTCGGAGCGGTTGCGCCAGCGGCTGTCCGGCGTGTAGGCGAGGGCGACCCGTCGGGGGTCGCGGGTGTTCCAGGCGTCCTCGGCGGCCCGGACCTTCCGGTGGGCGGTCTCCTCGGTGAACGGGGGCAGGGGCGGACGCTGCTCGGTGCCGGTCTCGGGCATGGATGCTCCTCGGAATGGGCGTTCCGTCGATGAGAACGATCGTTCTCGCTGTTGTGGCTACAGTAGGAGAACCATCGTTCTCACGCAAAGGGCACGGCAGATGGAGCAGGAAGACCCACGGACCCGGATCCTCGACGCGGCCGAGGAGCTGTTCTACGGGCAGGGCGTCCAGTCGGTCGGCATGGACGCCGTCCGGGCCGCCTCCGGCGTGACCATGCGCCGCCTGTACCAGCACTTCCCGTCCAAGGGCGAGCTCGTCGAGGCCTACCTGCTGCGCCGCGACGGCCGCTGGCGGGCGAACCTCGCCGTGTACGTCTCACGCACCGGAGGCTCCCCGAGGGAGCAGCTGCTCGCGGTCTTCGACTGGCTCGGCCGGTGGTTCGCCGAACCCGGCTTCCGGGGCTGCGCCTTCGTCAACTCGCTCGGCGAACTCGGTGCCGTCAGCCCCGCGGTGGTGGCCGCCGCCCGGCACCACAAGGAGGAGTTCGGCGGCTACCTCGCGGGCCTGGTCGAGGCGGCCGGAGCCCCGCCCGCCACCGCCGTCCACCTGACCCTGCTGGCCGAGGGGGCGATCACCAGCGCGGCCGTCCACGGGGATCCGACGGCCGCCGCCGACGCCAGGGAGGCCGCCCGGCTGCTGCTGGACGCGGCACCGGCCCGATAGCCGGCGGCCCCGGCGCGGATGCCGACCGTCCGGCCCGCGGCCGTCACCAGGGCTGTGGAGCAGGTGAGTTGTGGCACCGGGTGGTACCGGGTGGTGCTGGTGGGGTGTCGTCGGATGCGAGCGTTCCGGGCCGAACCGCACCGGGCGAGTGCTTTTCGCTCGAACGCGCGTTTATCGCCCATTGATCGACACCGCCTAGCCTCGGGTGCATGGACGAGAGAACGGCCGAGCGGCCGGGGGCGTTGCCCGAGGGGCGGATGACGGAGCAGGACACCGAGCGGTTCCGGCAGCTGCTGGCGCGGCTGGAGGACTCGCTGGCGGTGGACCGGAAGACGGCGCGGCGCGATGCCTGAGTGCGCCGAGCCGGGCCCGGTGGCGGTGCTGCCGGCGGTGGTCCCGCCGGTCGAGGTCCTGCCGCTCTGGCGGCGGGGCGAGGCCGGGCAGGACCGGAACGCGGACCGGCCCGGGGTGCTGCGGGGGCACCCCGGGCCGGTGGCGGCCGGTCGGTCCGGTCGGTCCGCTCAGGACGGTCAGGCCGGCCGGTCCGGTCAGGACGGGAGGGCCGGCGCGGAGCCGGCGGGCTGACCGGTCAGCTGCAGCCGCAGTCGCAGCAGCAGCCGTCGCAGCAGTCGCACCCGTCGCAGCAGTCCCCGTCACAGCAGTTGCAGCAGTCGCCGCAGCCGGGGTCGCCGCAGTCGCAGCAGTCGTGGCGCTGGCAGAAGCCCTCGCGGCGCTCGCGGCTGAACGGGTCCTCGTGATCGCAGCAGAGCAGCTGGCAGGTGCAGGCCATCAGGGCCCACATCGCGCACCCGGCGAGCAGGTTGCGGGGGTTCGGCGGCTTCTGGCCGGGCGGGGTGAAGCCCGGGCCCTGCGGCACCCACGGCGGGATCGGCGCCTGGCCCGGCGGTGTCTGCTGCGGCGGCGCCTGGTGCGGGTGCTCGCCCGTGGTGGTGCCCGTGGCTGCGCCCGCGGTGTCCGGGCGGCGGCAGCTCGCCGTGTGCCGGGCGCGCCCGAAGACCCGCTCCACCGCGCGGTCGGTCTCGTGTCCGAGCAGGACGTGTACGAGGGTGCGGTCGGTCAGGTCGACCTCGCGCAGCGCGAGCCGGATGCCGTGGACGGCGTCACGGCAGAGCCGTTCGGCCTCGGCGCGGTCGGTGCCGGTGGCGGTCAGCGGGTTCCAGGCGCCCGAGGCCGCGTCGGCGGCCTGGTCCTCGGCGGCGTCGAGGAGGTGGGCGAGCTGGCCGAACAGCCGCCCGGCCTCGGCGAGCGGGGCGGCGTTGCCGGGGCGCCCGGCGATCACGGCGGTGTGCGCGAAGGCGGCCGAGGTGGCGGTCTCGGTGGGCTCGGTGACCAGCAGGACGGAGCCGCCGGGGCGCAGCGAGCGCTCCAACTCGCCCTGCCGGGAGGCGGCGTCGAGCAGTACGGCGGTGTCGAAGCCGACGGCCGAGGCGCTGCCCGCGCTCTGCCGGTCCCAGCGCCGGGTGACGGCACGGGCTCCGGCGGCGACCGGGCGGCGGGCGAAGACGCCGTCGCGGTCCTCGACGTGGTCGCGGATCTTGACCGAGGCGAGCGCCAGCGAGACGGCGGCGGCGAGCCGGGCGCCCTCGCCCTTGGCGACGGAGGCGGTGCGCATGCCGCGCAGCGGGCACGGTCCGGCGGTGCGGCGCCAGGAGGAGTCCTCCCGGGCGGCCTGGGCCTCGACCAGGACGGAGATGATCAGACCGTCGTAGTTGGTCGCCGTCCGGGCGAGCTGTCCGTGGTCGTCCCGCAGCGCGAGGCAGAGCCCGCACAGGTGGGCCATCCAGGAGGTCTGCAGGCGCTCGGACAATCGATGCCTACACGGTCTGATGATGCCGAACACGCTGGTCCCCCTCGCCTTACGGGCCGCAGACCGGCCACGATTCGCCGCACATCATATGATCAGCGCCCCTCCTGGAAGCCGAGGTCCCGTCAAGCCGCCGCCCGACGGCCGGGCGCGCACCCCGCCCGACGGCCGGGCACGCACCCCGCCCGGCGTCCGCGCGCACGCCACGCCCCG
>NZ_LFVW01000606.1:0-6933 GCF_001182915.1 Kitasatospora sp. MY 5-36 | reverse complement strand
AGGCCGGCGGTGCGCAGGGCGGCGAGGGTGGTGCGGTGGCGGGCCTCGTCGGCGAGCAGCGCGGCCAGCAGCTGCGCGTACAGCTCGGAGTTGCCCGCGCCGTCCAGGGCGGTGGCCAGCCCGACCACCTCGGCGGGCGGGCGCAGGACGGCCAGTTCGCCCAGCAGGAGGGTGGCGAGTGCGGGCGGCAGTCCGGTCGCGAGGGCGGCGAGGTCGGCGGTGGAGCGGCCGGCGGCCTGGCGCAGCAGCGTCCGGACGTCGTCGGCGCGGCCGTGCTGCTGGAGGCAGGCGGCCAGGGAGGTCAGCTCGGGCATCGGCGCCGACCCCCACTCCCAGAGCAGGGTCGCGCTGTCGGCGGCCAGTCCGGCCTGGTCCAGCGCGGAGAGCAGGCCGGGCACGGAGGCGGCCGGGTAGCCCCAGAAGGCGTGGAACACCTCGGCCGCCTCCTCGGCCAGGCCCAGTTCGCGCAGCTCGGCGAGCACGGCGACGGAGTGGTCGGGCGCGGTCCGGGCGATGCTGCGGGCGAGGTGGAGCGAGCCGCCGGTCGGGCCGTACCGGGCCAGCATGCCGACCAGCAGCGCCGCGTCGGCGGAGGTGAGGCGGGCGGCGGCCGTGTCGATCACCTCGGTGGCCTCGGCGAGGGAGCCGGCCCGGTGGAGGGCGGTGATCCGCTCGGTGAGGGCGCCGAGGTCGGGGCGGACGGGCGGCGGCGGGGCCTGGTGCCGGGGTGGCTGGTGGTGCTGTCGCGGCGGTTGCGGGGCCTGCGGGGCCGGCTGTTGCTGCTGCTGGGGGTGCTGCTGCTGTGGCGGTGGCGGCTGGTGCTGGTGGCGGATCCGGCTCTCCAACGCCTCCAGCTGGTCGCTGAGTTGGAGGCAGCGGGCGCCCAGGCCCTCGCGCAGGGTCCGGGCCTGGGCGAGCTGGCGCAGCAGCTCCCCGTCCGGCCGCTGACGGCCCGGGGTCGCCCGGATCGCCTCGTTCAGGCGCCGTTCGCGTTGGCTCGCGTAGCGGCTCGCGCGGAGTAATTCGTCCAGCTCCGCGCGGAGTTCGGCGGCCTGCAGCTCGCCCTCCGGCTGCCCGCCCGCGGGTTGTTCCGTCGGCCGCATGCGCATGATCGCCCCAACCTGTCCATCCGGACCCTGACTGCGTGACATCTTGGCGACAGTATGTGGCTGGGGAGTTACGAGCGCACGACCAGTCGTGCCCGAGTGGTGTCAAGGAGCGCGCAGAGGGCGGTCGTTGCGAGAAGTGCGCCGGTCGCGCTCCGCAGGAGGGTCGCCTCGTAGTACGGGCCGGGCGCGAGGGCCGCGACGGCGTATCCGACCACCGCGCCCGCCAGGGCGGGCAGCAGGAGCCGTGGTGCGTCCCGGCGGGCCGCCGCGCCGATCACCAGGAGCCCTGCCAGGGCGGCGAGTTCGGGAGTGCCGAAGGACTCCGAGTAGCGGATCGACAGGGCGGGGACGAGGAACAGCGCGAGCGCCCGACCGATCGTCCCCGCGAGGGTGGCGGTGTACGGGCCGGGTTGCGGGCGCGGGCCTCGGGGCGGGACGGTGCGGGTGGCGACGAGCACCGCCAACGCGACTGCGGCGGACGGGAGATGGTCGCCGAGCCGGGCGAGGTTGTAGAGCAGCGCGGTGTCGTACAGCACCAGCATCAGCTGGCCGTACGCCCACAGGTCGAGGGCGAAGCGGAACAGGCTGCGGGTGGGTCCGGGCTCGGGTACGGGCTTGGCCTCGGCCTCGGCTCCGGCTCCGGGTTCGGCTCCGGTTTCGCGTCGGGCCAGCCAGGCGATCAGGGGAGGGGTGAGGCAGGCCGCGAGCGTACGCAGGACGAGGTCGTCCACGGTGTACGGGTTCCGCAGGTCCCACTCCACCGCGCAGAACGCCACCGTGTACGAGGCGGCGGCCAGCGGGACCAGCGGCGAGCGGGCCAGCCGGACGTACAGCGCGCGGTCCAGACGGCGGACGACGGCGACGAACGCCAGCAGTACCAGCGGCAGTTCGAGGAACGCCTGGACCCGCAGGACGGACGGGGCGAGGAGTTCCGGGGCGGGGAAGCGGGCGGCGAGGGCGTCGAGGCGGGGCACGTCGAACCAGCCGGGCTGGAGGTAGCGGGTGATGAAGGAGACGTCGCCGTGGTGGACGCGGTTCACGTAGACCGCGACGAGCACCTGGTTGAGGTAGATCAGCGCGACGACGGCCGCCAGCACCGGCTCCGGCCCGTACGAGCGCCCGCGCCGCGCGGGCCCGGCCTCCCGCCGCAGCACCCGCGGCGCCAGGAACAGGGCGGCGGCGGCCGAGGCCACGACCGTCCCGTCCAGCAGCGGAGCGATCCCGCTCATGCGGCCAGTCGTGCCCGCGCCTCCATCAGGGCGAAGCCGAGCAGGTTCAACCCGCGCCACTCGGCGGGCTGTTGGGCCCGGATGTCGTCGGCGGCGAGCCCGATGCCCCAGATCCGGTCCACCGGGCTGGCCTCGACCAGCACCCGGTCACCCGTGCCCAGCAGGTAGCTGCGCAGCGCCTCGTCCTGCCCGAACTTCGCGACGTTGCCCGCCACCACCAGCTCGAACCGGCCGTCCACCCAGGCCTTCTCGTCGAAGTCCTTGACCAGCCGCCCCAGCTTCTTCGCCTCGGCGGGCGTGCGGGCCGCCAGCACCTGCCGCACGATGTCCTCGTCACCGAACATCCGGGCCTTGCCGGCCATCATCCAGTGCTCGGCGGAGGCGTACGCGACCCCGTCGACGGTGAACTCGCCGGGCCACCACTGGCTCAGGCACTCCTGCCGGGTCCCGCCGCCCTTGCGCTCGGTGTGCCCCCAGAACATCACCCACTTCGGCCGCACCCCGTCGGCCATCGCCACGGCCAACTCCTCGCGGCTGCGGACGGTGGACAGGTCCCCCACGTGCATCTCGCTCATATCGTCAGTCTGACATAAAGGCAACATGCCCGCTAACCGTTTCGCGGCGTATCGCCCTCGGGGTGGTGGCCCGGCTCCTAGGATTTCCGCACGCGGATGAGTCTTCGGGGCGGGCGGGTATGGAACGGTACGACATCCACAACCAGGTCGGTGGCGGCACGGTCAACGGGATGATGGCCCAAGCGGGCGTCATGAACGTCTACCAGAACGGATCGCCCGCCGGACCGCCGCAACTCGGGCCCTGGGCGCAGGAGGTCTGGAACTCCCGGGCCTGGGCGGCCGTCGAGCCGTACCGGCAGGAAGCCGCCGTGGTGGCCGGCCGACTCCACATGCTTCACGACCAGGCGCAGCGGGCCCTGGCCGCCGACCCCTGGCAGGATCCGGGCTGCGGCCTGCGCTTCCTGCGCCAGGCAGAGGTGTACCTGCCCCCGGACCTCTGCCCCGCCGAGGCCGCGCTGCTGCTCCTGGTGCCGCTGATCCACCAGGTGTACCAGGAGGAGACGGCTGTACGGCACCTTGGCGCGGGCCCGACCGATCTGAGTCAGGATCCTTCGGCAACCGGCGATCGGCTCTCCTACCAGCGCTCGTTGGCCGAACACGGCATCCTGCTCAGCCGGGCACAACTCCGACCGGAGGCCCGGGAGCCGATCGGCTGGTGGCTCTACCGCCGTTGGCTGCTGGTCGAGCGGGGAGACGAGGGCTTCCCGGACCTCGTGGACCGGATCGTGCCGCCAGGATCCCTGCTCCGGGAGGTACTGGACCAGGCCCGGCTGCGGAAGCTGCTGCAGGGCCTCCGGCGCGGCCCGGACGTCTGCTCCGGCGAGCACCTGGATGAGCTCAAGCCGGAGCAGACGCTCCGGGGAGGCCCCGGCCGACAGCTGGTCCGGGAGCGGCGCCTCGCCCTGCTGCTCGCGCTGGCCCACGGGATGGCCATCGAGATGACCGCGCTCTCGGACGCCATCGTGGAGCACATCGGCATCCCCGAACCGGTGAGGCCAGAACAGCTACGGGAGACGCTCGAACAGGCCACCTGGGGAGGCCCAGAGGGGCTGCCCGTACTTGACGCGATCTACCATCACGGTGCCGTGAAGGAGGCGCTCGGGGAGCACATCGTCAGACTTGACGAACTGCTGCACGGAATCCACCGGGTGATCCCAGACAGAGTTACCCATGCCATGCCGCAGATACCCCAGCGGCTCTCGATGGAGGATGTGACGGCCTCCGACCCGAGCATTGTCGACTGGGTCAAGTTCCGCCTCGACGAGCGGCGCGTGCGGGACATGCTGATGGGCACACAGCTCTACAAGGACCGTAACCTGGCTGTCCGCGAGCTGTACCAGAACGCGCTGGACGCTTGCCGTTACCGCGAGGCCCGCACGAAGTACCTACGGGCGACCGGGCATCCGATCCAGGATTACGAGGGTGCCATCAGCTTCGTCCAGGGAAAAGATGAGGACGGCCGGCCATATCTGGAGTGCCGTGATAACGGAGTGGGGATGGGGGAGTCCCAGCTGCGTGGGGAGTTCTCGCAGGCAGGTGCCCGATTTGCCGACCAATCGGCCTATAAGTTGGAGGAAGCGAGATGGGCAGCGGTCGCACCACCGATCGAGCTTTTTCCGAACAGTCGATTCGGTATAGGGGTGCTCAGCTATTTCATGTTGGCGGACGAGATTCGGGTCACCACGTGCCGGATGGATCAGCGAACGGGGCTGGCGGGGCCGGTGCTAGAAGCATCCATTTTTGGGCCGGGTCATCTTTTCAAGATCACCAAGTTGGCGGAGCGAGGTATTGAGTCCTATACCCACGTGCGACTTTACTTTAGGGGAGGCGTGGAGGGGGATCAAGCGCAATCGTGTGTGAGTGTGCTCTCCAGTGTGCTGGGTCTGGCGGAGTTCACCACTCGGGCCGAACATGGGAGCCGGGTAGAAGTTTGGGAGCGGGGTGTTCTTGATATTGGTAGGCTGACCCATGCTCAGGGGCGAACGAAAGTCTGGGAGGGGGCCCCTGCAGGTGTGGACATATTTTGGTGTGAAGGTAAGGGTGCCTTGTTGGTGGATGGGCTCATGGTTGAGCCTCCGTCAAGCCCGAATATCTTGTCCAGGGGATCGATCCGGCCTTTTGGCTTGGTGATTAACCTGTGCGCGCGCTATGCTCCGGCACACATTTCGGTCGACCGCACTCAGGTGCTCGACTACCTTCCTTCTGGCATTGCCAATCTGATTGGCGAAGCCGCGAATGCGTTGGTCATTGATGCTGAATCCTTTGTCTCATATAATTGGTTGCTGTCGATGGTCGAAAATAGTCCCCGGCTTGCGGATGCGATCGCCGAGGCTGCGATGGCTTCCAAGGTGATGATCCGACACAACGGCAGGGATGTTGACCTTGCTTCGGTTGGTTTCTTTGAACTTGACCTAGAACTCGGGCCGCATTTTCTGTCCGGGGATCACGATATTCGAGCGCACTGGTGCATAAACCTGCCGGACCATATATATCTTTGGCGTGTACTTGTCTACTGCCCTAGTCTGCTTTTAGATGAACTGATCTGCCTCGTGCCCGAACTATCTGATGTCACCGGCTTGCTGTGTGCACTCCCGTCGGACAGGTTTCTGGCCAACGAAGGGCGTCAAACCTCGGGACGGCTGGCCTCGTTTGGAGCAGTGTCTAAGCCGTCTAATATTTATGAGTACGCCGAGCTAACCGGGCGGAGTCCTTACCAGGCGGCGCTCAGGGCGCGGGCGCTCGGAGTGCTTGAGTTGGACCCAGGCGGGTTTGCGAACGTCAAAACCCGCTCGTTTCGTCAGGAGATTGATGTTCTCAATACTGTGTCGGAAGTCGGGCATAGTATCGTTGGCAAGGTCGAGCCTGCGGACCTTGTTCCTCTTCACCGTATGCTGGGGGTCGGGCTGACAGAGGCTGCAGATCATCTCCGCCGGTATGGGTTTGATGTGCCTGATGAGTCCTTGCCCGAGCACCTGCTTACGGAGGAGACACTTAGGATTCTGAGTCGCAACCAGGAGGTCCGGCCGTTCGGATGGCTGCCAGCACACTTGGCGGTGCCGCCCGGGCACGTAGCTCAGGCGGCGATGAGCCTCGGAATTGACAGATCTGAAATCGTGCGGCGCTTGGAGGCTTTTGGGAGGAAAGTTGAGCTCGCGAGCTTTCCACTTGAACTGGACTTAGAAAAGCTCAGATTGTTGAGTGAGAATTTAGATGGTCGCTGGCCGTGGCTTAGCTCGGCAACGGTGGTCCCCCCAGGGCATTTGCTGTACGCGAGTGAAAAGCTGGGAATTTCGGTTGAGGTTGTATTTGAGACTTTGTCGTCACTTGGGTTTCGTCTCTTGCCCGTGCCGAAGTCTCGAATTCCCAGAGACAAGGAGATCCTTAGTGGGAAGACTCGCCATGGCAGGAAAGCGATGGTGCCGGACGGGTCCATTGAATTCTACCAACTATTCGATATAATTTGGCAGGAGGGAGATTCGCCTGGCGTGATCGTGCGGCGATTGGAAGCCTATGGAATAGTGGCAGGATTGCGATTCCCGGAGGAGCCACGAGGTCTGGACAAGATTCTATTGAGTCGGATCTTGCATGGCGATACCTGGTGGTACGGCATGAGCGTCGGTCAGGTTGTTCCGTATTACAATGTGCTAGCCGTCGCGGGCGAGGTCGGTGTACATCCAAATGACGTTGTGGGTCGCTTGACGGCGTACGGGATCACTCTTAGTAGATCTGATCCACCAGACGGTCTGGGTTTGCGGCAAGCTATGGCGTTGGCCGAGGGGTATCACAGCGCCATCAATTATCGCGAAGGCGCATCCAGCTACTCCTATTCGCTGCCTTGCCTTGCGGCGGTTGCCCGGCATGCCCGCATGTCCCTCGTTGAAACAGCCCATTGGCTGCGCGAACTCGGCCTCGACGTCCCTGACGTCGCTGACCTGATCCGCGCAGCCCTCGCACGCGTGCCTCGCGAGATTCCCTTGGTCAGGCCTTAGGGCCTGTGTGATGTTGTGATCAATCTTCGGG